>JBGCFH010000293.1:0-21643 GCA_045106825.1 Saprospiraceae bacterium
CGTTTGTGATAGCTATACAACACCAACCGGTGGTACTTATTTTACATCACAAATCATCAACTTTATTATTCCAAATGCTGCTGGTTGTGATAGTTTGGTTTCTTTAGATTTAACTGTTTTAGAGCCGTCAAGTAGTATTACCGTAACGTCTTGTGATGATTATACGTCACCAAGTGGAGTCGTTCTTACAACTTCTCAAATTTTTATAGATACTATTCCTTCTTCAGCTAATTGTGATAGTATAATTACGATTAATTTGACAATCACAACTCCATCAAGTAGTATTACTGTAACGTCTTGTGATGATTATACGTCACCAAGTGGAGTCGTTCTTACGACTTCTCAAATTTTCATAGATACTATTCCTTCTTCAGCTGGTTGTGATAGTATAATTACGATTGATTTGACAATCACAACTCCATCAAGTAGTATTACAGAAACTTCTTGTGGTGCTTACACTTCACCGAGTGGAATAGTCGTCACGACTTCTCAAATTTTTACGGATACAATCTCTTCGGTTGATGGTTGTGATAGTACGATTACGATTGACTTGACGATTGTGGAAATTAATGATTCTGTTACATCAATTATTGATAGTTCCTTAATATCTAATGAAATGAATCCTAATGCGACTTTTCAATGGTATGATTGCGACAACAATTTTTCTATAGAACCAGGTGCAACAGGACAAAGTCATGTGCCAAACTTTAATGGATTTTTTGCCGTTGTAATTTCTTTAGATGGTTGTATTGATACTTCTGATTGTGTTGAAATGATATTTACGAATACTCAAAATCAATACTTACAATCAACTGTTAATATATTTCCAAATCCAACAAATGGCGATTTTACAATTGATTTAGGAACAACATATCAAGATATTCGAGTAGAAATATACAGTATTGACGGTAAATTAATTACGAATCAATTATTTAATAATCAACAAGAAATCAATGCAAAAATTGAAGCAATAACAGGATTGTATCAAGTAAGAGTTAAAACAGAAAAAGGTGTTGTTAATAAAATGATTTTGAAAGAATAAAGAACGCTGGAAGCATTCAATTTGAATAATCCCGAGTACTCGGGATTGTACCTATGAACATAAAAGCCATTCCGAATATTCGGAATGGCTTTACTTTGCATAAACTATTGGAGTTGATTCTAATCAACAATTAAATCGTGGTGGTAATTTTATTTTCAAATAATATTTTTTATCGTAGTAATAATTAACAATAACTTATTTAGACAATTTTAATTTTTAATTTAGACCTTAAACTTTAAATACTTATTGAGCTAAGTAATCGCCCATTGGACTACCGCCGTTATCACTTGCGTGACAAGGTTGTACCGTGAATTCCTCATGTAAATTTTGGAATACATTTAATGCACTAAATTCATCTTGTGAAAAGAATAAAATCGCTTTGTGCCAAGATGATTCTATACTATAATGCTCCTGCACAAATGATTCAAAATCATCTAAATCAATTTTATCAATCATACCTTGTGCATAACTATCTTTTCCCCAAAGATAAGCATATAAGCATTGAATAGATTTTTGAGGTAAAAAGTCATAAGGTCTTTCTCTCAAAGCCTTAAATAATGGTAAATCCTCTTCACCCATACGAAATTCTTGAACTAAATCAAAAAACTGATCATACGCATCGTGACCATCATTACTCATATAATGTGTAATTAATTTAATTTCACATTGCATTCCTAAGTCACTCCTATGATTAAAGGTATCAATCAACCAATCATAAAAACCATCTAAGTAATCCCAAACATCTGTTTGATCATCGCAATTTACGCCATCAATATATGCTTTTAAACAGTAAATTGATTTTGCAGGCAAGTACATTGCCGGGCGTTGAGTAATTTCATCTAAAGTAATAGCAGACTGAACATTCATAATAATTGTTTTCTTTTAATTGTGTGTTAAAGAAAACTGAGTTTGTGTAATTTTGGTAATCATATTTCGTCACTTATAATTGATTACATTTGATGTTTTGCATTTATCATGCCTAAAAAATAAACTCAATTTATTTAGCTGGTATTTTTAATATTTTTATTTTTATTAATTATCGTTTTTTTAATATAATCACTTGATAATCAATATTTTGAAACAAATTCAAAAAGCTTATATAACAAAAATTTATATTCCGGCAATTTAAACTATTTCATATTTATTTTTTATAAATAAGTAATTATAACAATTAATTGTTATCGTAATATATAAACAAAATACACATTTTCCTTGTCACAAAATCTATATAATAAGTTAAAACACATTACAATTACTTTGGATATTTATGGTATTGTAATTCAACGGTAATCATATAGTCACTTTACTAACAAATAATTGCTTTAAACTTTAAATAGAATAATTGTGTGTCAATTCTATTAAAGCAGAAGCAACATCTCCTCCAAATGGTGGATTCAATTTTCGTACTTTCACAGTAATTAATTGAATATTAGGATATAATGCTTTTAATTTAGAGCAAATCATTTCTGCTATTTTTTCAAGCAGCTTGAATCGTTGTGTCATTACTTCGGTACATACATTATATATACTTTCATAATTTACCGTTTCAACTAAATTATCTGATTGACTTGCGTCCGAAAAATCAGTTTCGACTAATACATCAAGAAGAAAATGATTTCCAATAATTGCTTCTTCTTCGTAGAAACCATGAAACGCATGAAATTTCATCCCTTCCAAAGCGACTTTCATTTTTTTTTGCATACCTTATTTATAATAACGCTCCAATAAATTGTCAACAAAAGGAATATAATTTCAATCCTTTTTGAAATAGTTGCATCATACACTTTTGTATGACACTTTTTTTACAATAACTTTATTAAAATCGAAATTACAAAATAAATCAATACAACGCCAGTTATTCATGCAACCTTTCTTATTATATTTTTTTTTAATATTCATTAAATTGATAATAAGCGGAATGTTTCAAGATATAGCCAATTCATTTTAAAGACACTACATATATAAATTTTACAATATCACAATTTGTCAATACTATGTAAAAATAAACATTTTTAATTATTTTTTAAACATTCATGCAACCTTTTTAATTTTTTTTCCGACTAAGCAATTTATTGATTCGTATCACAACCCAATAAAAGTATTGAAAATAGACCGTTTCATTACATTTTATAAGTTTATTTCAGCCATTAAAAAAGGGTTGCATCAAGTTCTATTTTTTTTAATTCTATAGAAATTTATTCTTCGTCGAGTGAATGAAATAAACGATTCTCAAGCAAAGCGTCCGTTTACTGTTTCACGATACTTCCACAAAATTTATCGAAAAACCTCGTCATACTTCGGTTAGATTCATCATTTTATCCATATTATTTATCGCTCCAAATATATTTTTATAAATTAGTACTTGTTTAAATCAATAAATATCAACTTCAAAAATAAACCATAATTCTATGTCTTTAAAAATAAGCTATAATGCACCAGTTGTATTAACATTCTCACTTATTTGTGCGGCTGTGTTTTTTATTCCATTTACGACAACAAATCAAGTAGCTCCTGGTCCTTTTGCCAATTTATTTATATTAGAAAGCAGCAATGATTATCCATCCATGTTACTATATATTTTTGGACATGCCGATGTGAATCATCTTTTAGGAAATTTGAGTTTCATCCTATTATTAGGTCCAATTATAGAAGAAAAATACGGAAGTTCTAATTTGTTATTAATGATTGGAATTACAGCAATCGCAACAGGAATATTAAATGTCTTTTTCTTTAATACTGGCTTGTTAGGAGCAAGTGGAATCGTCTTTTTATTCATCATGTTGGCATCTTTCGGCAATGCTCAAAAGGGAATTCCGTTGACATTTATATTGATTGCCATTTTATTTTTAGGAAAAGAAGTATTTCAAGCTTTTCAGTCCAATAACATTTCAGAATTTGCACATATTGCTGGTGGAATCTGTGGTGGATTATTTGGGTTTTCGGGCATTATCAAACCTCGAACAAAAGAACCGATTATGCAAGAAGATAAATTCGATTTGTATTCTTAATACTCACGCAAATTAACACAGATTTTTCGCAGATTCTTTTGTTATTTGTTAGCTTCACTAACTTTATTTCTATAGTTCTTAATTAACAAAGCCAATTAAAAAAATCTGCGTGAAACATCAAAACTGCAAATAAATACTTTTTAAATACGCACCTTCTCGAAAGGAAATCGGATGATCTATATCGTGAAACGTCTTTTCTATAATATGGAAAGGACGTTTTGCATTTTGTACAATTGGCAAAACCGTTTCTAAAAACTCATCAGCTGTAACTCGACTTGAACACGAAGCCAACAACAAAATTCCTTTCTTTGCCACCAACTGAACACCTAACTTCGCCAATCGTCCATAAGAATGTAACGCACGTTGTTTTTCCGTATCTTTCTTCGCAAACGACGGCGGATCAATAATCACTAAATCAAACTTTTTTCCAGCTTGTCGCAATTTCTCCAAACCTTCAAACGCATCAACAGCCATCGTTTTGTGTGTTCCACGATGTTTATTTAAAGCCGCATTTTCTTTTGATAATTCTAAGGCTTGTTTGCTAATATCCAAACTTATCACCTCTTTCGCACCTCCAGCCAACGCATGAACCGAAAATCCGCCAGCATAAGAAAATACATCTAATACTCGTTTGGCTTTCGCCAATTCCCCAACTTTTTTGCGATTGTGTCGATGGTCGAGAAAGTAACCCGTTTTGTGCCCTTTTATCACATTGGCTTGAAATTTCAAACCATGTTCAGTAAAAATGATAGTTTCATTTTCTAATCTTCCGTGTAAAACTTGTCCATCTTTCAAGCCATTTAGTTCTGCTTTTTGCTGTTGTACATTACGACTCAATCGCAAAACCAATGTTTTACACTGACTGACTTTTAATAAAATTGGTTGTATAATTTCTAAATAAGGCAACCAAATCAATGAATAGATTTTCATCACTAAAACATCGTCATACACATCAGTAATCAAACTCGGCAAACCGTCATTTTCACCATAAATCAAGCGATAACTGTTTGTTTTTGTTTGTAATAATGGCAATCGTTTGTCGTAAGCCATTTGGATTTTGGACTCAAACCATGCTTCATTAATATTAGCAGACTTGTTGGCTTGTAAGATTTTCACACGAATGGGCGAAAACGGATCGTATAAACCAATGGCTAAGAACTTATTTTTTTTATTATCAAAAATAATCGCCAAATCTCCCGCTTTTCCCTCTTTACTTACTTTCGTAATACCGTTTTCAAAAAGCCAAGGATGACCTTTACGAATGATTTTCTCTATACTTGACTTGACTTTTATTGCTATTCTCATAAACGTAGAACGAAGCTCCAGCTTCGTTTTTTATAAATAATCCTCCGAAGCTGGAGCTTCGGATTACGTGTAAAAATCAATCTATTATTTGACGAAAGTCAAGAAAAAATTAAAAATGTATGTGTTTTGTTTTCAATATACTGCGTTTAATCGGATTAAAAATCCGATTCTTTAGATGCTGCTTTGTGCGAAAAGCTTTGAGAAAATTCAAAATTTATTTTAAGTATTAAAACTTCAATTCTTTCAATCTGCTCTTAATAATACTTCATCTAAAGAATCCTGTTTCAACAGGATTAAACGCACAATGTTAAACTGATTTTGAATATTAATTCACAATTATTCCAACAATTTCCCAACAGCTTTCGCCACATTCTGTCCGTCCATCGCAGCCGACAAAATTCCACCAGCATAACCTGCACCTTCGCCACAAGGAAACAAACCCAAAACATCTTCGTGCATATACGTTTGTTTATTTCTCGGTACACGAACTGGCGAACTTGTCCGACTTTCCGTTCCGATAATGTTTGCCGTTTCGGTATAATAACCTTTCATTTTTTTGCCAAAAGTTCGCATTCCATCCTGTAATCGTCTGGAAATGAATTTTGGTAATAACTCACTGACTTTCGTCGAATGTAGTCCTGGAATATAAGACGTATCGTTCAAACTGTTTGACAATTTGTTTTTAACAAAATCGGTCATTCGCTGTGAAGGAGCTTTTTGCGAACCATCACCAGATTTGAACATCGTTTGTTCGACCGATTTTTGAAATTCCATCGCTGCAAAAACGCCAAATTTATGAAACTCCGGAATATCTTTCAGCTCAACTGCTGTCACCATTCCCGAATTGGCAAACGCTGAATCACGGCGAGATAACGACATTCCATTCACGACAATCTCACCTGGAGCAGTTGACGCAGGAACGACCAAACCTCCTGGACACATACAAAATGAAAAAACGCCTCTATCTTTCACTTGACAAACCAAGCTATAACTCGATGCTGGTAAATTATCTTCTCGTTGCTGTTGTCGATATTGGATTTTATCAATCAACGGTTGTGGATGTTCGATACGAATTCCAAGTGCAAACGGTTTGGCTTCAATCGTGATATTTTTGCGATGCAATAATTTAAAAATATCTCTTGCCGAATGTCCAGTTGCTAAAATGACGGCTTCCGCCAAATATTCTTGTTTATCGTTCGTAATTGCACCTTTGATTTGTCGCTCACCGTTTTTCTCTTCAATAATAAAATCCGTTACAAACGCATCAAAATGAACTTCGCCACCATATTTTTCAATCGTTGCTCGAATATTTGCTACGATTTTTGGTAATTTATTCGAGCCAATATGTGGATGAGAATCAACCATAATATCTGTACTTGCTCCGTGTTCCACTAATAATTGTAAGGATTTTTTGATATTTCCTCGCTTGTGCGAACGTGTATACAACTTTCCATCAGAATACGTTCCTGCTCCACCTTCACCAAAGCAATAGTTAGAATGTGGATTGACTTCGCCAAATTGTTGAATCGCTCGCAAATCTCGGCGACGTTGACGCACATCTTTTCCTCTATCCAACACTATCGGCTTTAAACCCAACTCTATCAACTGCAAAGCTGCAAAATATCCAGCTGGTCCAGCTCCAACGATAATGACTCGTTTTGCTTTTTCGACCGATTTGTAACCATCTAAAATGGCTGCTTCTGGCTCCGAAATGTCTGTTGATACTTCTACGAACAACCGATAAACTGGCTTTTTTCGAGCATCAATAGAACGTCGAACGACTTTCACTTCCTTCACTTCTTCTCGCTTCAATCCGCTTTTGCGAATGGCTGCTTCTCGTATTATCGCCTCGTTTTCAATATCCTTTGGCGGAATCGCTATTTCTACTCTCATTTTTAGTGATTAGTATTTAGTAATCAGTGATTAGTTGGTTTGTTAATTTTTCTATCTTTAGTTTTTAATTCACAAGAATGGTAATTAGTGCGAACTAACTCACTAATCACTATTTACTAATCACTAAGATTTGGACAAATTTAAGACAGAATTTATAGAAAATGCGATTTATCGTATAAATGAGAATACAAGAATGATAAAAAAGACATTTGAGGAACTTTCAGAGGCTGATATTTGGCGAAAGCCGAATGATTCTTCTAACTCTATCGGGAATTTGATTTTACATCTTTGTGGAAATATTGGTCAATATATTATCGCTTCGCTCGGCGAAAATCCAGATACAAGAGAACGAGATTTGGAGTTTTCGACTACTGACGTATTGACCACCGAGGTATCGGGACGAGCGAAAGCCGAATTATTACAGCAATTAATCAAAACCGTAGAAACAGCAAAATCGACTATCGAAAATGCAACAACGGAACAGTTATTAAACAAGAGAATGGTTCAAGGTTTTGAGTTTTCGGGAATCGGTGTTGTGATTCATGCTGTGGAACATTATTCTTATCACACTGGACAAATTGCTTTTTGGACGAAGATTTTGAAAGATAAGGATTTAGGATTTTATGATGGCTTGGATTTAAATGTGATTCATAAATAAAGTATTCGGATGTATTTATTCCTGTAATGTTGTATCTGTTTTTTCTACACTAAAAAGATTAATTGGAAAATTCGTCATATTGATATACCATTTTCCTTCTAATTGTTCTAAATTGATGGATTGAGCAACTGTAATTTGCGAAAACAATAAACAAAAAGAGAATGTCAATAATTTCATAAGTTAATCAAATTAAAATGAGCCATACCGAACGTATTCGATATGGCTCATTAATTATTTTAAAAAGATGTTGTTCAAACGTTAGTGTTAATCATTAGGAAAATGTAATTGTGTAGTAGATGTTGTTCTAAAATAATGATTCTCACGATGTCTTATTAGTATTCTCAACGAATCCTATTGTAACGAAATTTCTCTTTCTTCTACCATTTTACGAATGTTGATTAAAGCATAACGCATACGACCTAAAGCAGTATTGATACTAACTCTTGTCAAAGCAGCGATTTCTTTAAAACTCATTTCAGCGTAATGTCTAAGAATAACAACCTCACGTTGTTCAGCAGGAAGTTGATCGACTAAGCGACGAACTTTATCATGTGTTTGACTGCGAATAATGCGTGTTTCTGCATTTTCATTACTGACACTGATTACACTGAAAATATCGAACTCATCTGTCGGTGCGACGGTAGGTTTACGTTTGTTACGGCGGAAGTGATCAACGCACATGTTGTAAGCGATTCGCATCGCCCATTGTACAAATTTTCCTTCTTCGTTGTATTTTCCTTTACGTAGAGTATCAATAATTTTGATAAATGTATCTTGGAAAATATCTTCTGCAAGGCTTCTTTCTTTGACGAAAAGGTAAATCGAAGTATAAATCTTGTTTTTGTGACGACTTAGTAATTCTTCGAAAGCTCTTTCATTACCATTTAAGTACGAACGTACCAGTTCACGGTCATTTAGCGATTTAATTTGCATATCGGTTTAATTTACTTGTAACTGTGTTAATAGTTAATGTTTTGCCTTAGTGTGAAGGCATCTTTAATGTTTGAAGCAAAAAAAGTGTAGAGTTTTTAACCGATATAAAATTACTTTTTGAAGTTGTGGAAAAATCAATTTAATCTGAAATTTAAATTAATATAGCTTATAAATCAATTTGTTGGTCGAAGTGATTACGATAATTTTTGTAATATGTTTCAAATCAACAATTAATATATCAAAATTAGCAAAGAATATTCCAAACAAAAAACTTTTTCAAACAAATTTGTTTATAAAAATGATTTTAATCAAAATTAGAATGCTTATTTATTCTATTTCTTAAATTTGTGTTTGGTTGGTTTAATTCTTAAAACTATATCAAAAATAATGAAATTGCTATGTCCAATCATCATAAATTTGTCAAAGAACATAAATCAAGCAGCGTGCCGCAAAATGTTATGAAAAAAACTACAACTATCAAATCACCAGAAATCTACATCAAAGGAGCAAGAGCAAATAATCTCAAAAATATAAGCTTAAGTATTCCTAAAAATCAGTTAGTCGTTGTTACAGGCGTTTCCGGCTCAGGAAAATCGTCGATTACGATGGATACTTTGTTTGCAGAAGGACAACGTAGATATGTAGAATCATTGTCGTCGTATGCTCGTCAGTTCTTAATGCGAATGAAAAAACCTGATGTCGATTTTATCAAAGGCATTTGTCCTGCAATTGCGATTGAACAAAAGGTAACAACAAGTAATGCTCGTTCGACAGTTGGTTCATTAACAGAGATTTATGATTATTTGAGATTGTTGTATGCACGAGTTGGAACGATGATTTCGCCAATTTCGGGACGGAAAGTAAAGAAACATGAAGTAACGGATGTTGTTGATTTTATCCATGAATTTGATAATGGTACGAAAGTGCAATTATTCATTCCGTTCAAAACTAAATATGATAGAACGATTGAGCAAGAACTCAATTTGTTTTTACAAAAAGGATATACGAGAGTTGCTATAAATGGTGAATTAAATCGAATTGAGGACTTAATTGGTGTTACTGATTTCAAAGAATTATCCCAAAATGAAACGATTGTTCGCATTTTGGTAGATAGATTTGCAGTAAAAAACGATGATGATGAAAATATAAAACGTATTGCAGATTCGATTCAAACGGCTTTTTACGAAAGTGAAGGCGATTGTATTGTTGAAATTTTAAATCAACAAGTCGAATCGTTTTCTAATCGGTTTGAATTGGATGGAATGCGTTTTGACGAGCCAAAACCTTTATTGTTTAATTATAATAATCCGTTTGGTGCTTGTCCAAAGTGTGAAGGTTATGGTCGCACAATTGGCATTGATAAAGATAAAGTAATTCCGAATAAGAAGCTTTCTGTTTATGAAGGTGCAGTTGCTGCTTGGAAAGGTGATTCGCATGGTGAATGGTTAAATGATTTTATCAGAAATGCTCACAAGTTCGATTTTCCTGTACATAAGCCTTATAAGGATTTGACAAAAAAAGAACTCAAAACGCTTTGGAAAGGAAATAAATACGCTCGTGGAATTGATAAATTCTTTGCAGAGAAAGAAGAGAAAGCTTACAAAATCCAAAATCGTGTGTTATTAGCTCGTTATCGTGGCAAAACAACTTGTCCGACTTGCGAAGGTAAACGGTTACGTCAAATGGCGTTGTATGTTGATGTTGGAGGTAAAAATATTGGTGATTTGGTACGAATGCCTTTAGATGAATTATTGGTATTTTTTAATGAATTACAGTTGAATGAGTTCAATTCTACGATTGCAAAACGTATTTTGATTGAAATCAAAAACCGCTTGGAGTTTATGCTCAAGGTTGGTTTAGGTTATTTAACTTTGGATAGATTATCGGGAACGTTAAGCGGTGGCGAAACGCAACGAATCAATTTGACTCGAACGCTCGGAAGCAACTTGACGAGTTCGATGTATTTATTGGATGAACCGAGTATTGGATTGCATCCGAAAGATACAAATCGCTTGGTAGAAGTATTGCAATCACTGCGAAACATGGGAAATACAGTTGTTGTTGTGGAACATGAAGAGGATATTATTAAGAATGCAGATTATCTGGTTGATATGGGTCCTCAAGCTGGAATTCACGGTGGTGAAGTAGTTTTTGCAGGGAATTACGAAGACATATATAATGAGGCTACAGAAAGCTTGACGACCAAATATATGAACGGAACGATGTCAATTCCCGTTCCTACAATTCGACGAAAGTCGTCAAATTATATTGAAATAAAAGGAGCAAGACAACATAATTTGAAAGATGTTGACGCAAAGTTTCCGTTGAATACGTTGACGGTTGTAACTGGTGTTTCGGGTTCTGGAAAGACGACTTTGGTCAAGCAAATTTTATATCCTGCTTTGCAGCAACATTTGGGCGAAAATGTAAAAATCAAACCTGGTGATTTTGATAGTTTGGAAGGTTCGTTGTCGCAAATTACGCAGATTGAAATGGTGAATCAAAGTCCGATTGGTCGTTCTTCGCGCTCAAATCCTGTGACTTATGTCAAGGCTTATGACGAAATCAGAAAACTATTTGCTGACCAGCATTTTTCGTTGATGAATGGTTTTAAAACTAAACATTTTTCGTTTAATGTCGATGGTGGACGTTGTGATACGTGTAAAGGAAGCGGCGAAACGGTGGTCGAAATGCAGTTTTTGGCGGATGTTCGTTTAGAATGTGAAGAATGTAAAGGGAAGCGTTTTAAGGAAAGTGTTTTGAATGTTGAATACAATGGAAAAAATATTGATGACATTCTACGAATGAGTATTGATGAAGGTTTGGCGTTTTTTAAAGATATTAAAGCGATTTATAAACGATTGAAACCGTTGCAAGATGTTGGTTTGGGTTATGTACAATTGGGACAAGCGTCTTCTACTCTTTCGGGCGGTGAAGCTCAACGTGTAAAATTGGCTTCGTTTCTTACGAAAGAACGTGTGACTGAAAAAATCTTGTTTATTTTCGATGAACCAACAACTGGGTTGCATTTTCACGATATTCAAAAATTGTTGGATGCGTTGAATGCCTTGGTTGAAAAAGGTCATACGGTTTTGGTGGTTGAACATAATATGGAAGTGATAAAATCGGCAGATTGGCTGATTGATTTAGGGCCAGAAGGTGGAAAGAATGGTGGCAATTTGGTGTTTATGGGAACACCTGAAGAGATGATAAAATGTGAAGCGTCACACACTGGTTTTTATCTGAAGGAAAAATTAGAATAATTGATACGTTTTTTGAAAACCTTGTGACTTTATGTAACGATTGTCTTTAGTTGCCGTATTTTAAGTATTTTCTACGGCAGCTAAAGACAGCCGCTACTATATAATTTTCAAATGCTTCAATTATCATTCACTTTTGTAAGGAATATTATCCAAAATATATTGTAATGCTTCAATTCTCGCATCTGTTTTTTTATTCGCATCAATGATGATCCAAGGTGCAGTAGTTGTATTTGTTTGGTCAAACATACGAAGTTTATATTCCGTGTATTCGTCCCAAAGTCGTTGAGCGCTATCATCGACAGGTGTCATTTTCCAACGCTTCAGTGGACTACTTTTAATTTCCTTAAATCGCCTTGCCTGTTCCTCTTTTGTAATTGAGAAATACAACTTTAACAAGTGTGTATCCGATTCTTGAATCATTCGTTCAAAATCGTTGACTTGTCCCATAAATCGCTTGTATTCGTTTTGTGTACAAAAATCGTTTACTGGCTCAACAACCGCACGATTGTACCAACTTCTGTCAAAAAAAACAATTTCCCCAGGTTTCGGTAACTGATTTACATAACGTTGAAAATACCATTGACCTTCTTCCTCAACCGTTGGTTTTGGTAAAGCGACTTTTCGATAATATCGAGGGTTGATATAAGCCGTAATACGACGAATCGCACCACCTTTTCCAGCAGCGTCACGACCTTCAAAGACGATGACAACTTTTTTATTATTATTAATTACCCAGTTTTGAAGTTTAATCAATTCCGTTTGTAATTCCACTAATTTTAACTCGTATCGAGCTGTCCGAATTGCCTTTTCAACATTCGTTTTTTTATCCGCAAAAAGTATTCGTAAACCCAAAGGTGTATTCAATAATTCAACATCTTCAGGCGATATATTTAATAGTTTTTCTTTAGCCATTGTTTTTTTTTTTTTTATTGTCAATTGTTAATTGTCAATTGTCAATTGTTAATTGTCAAGCATGTCGGTAATATCGAGAAATTACATTTGGATCGGGGAACAAATCAATTTTTGCATCTTCTCTATCAGGATAATCAAATTGTGACAAGACATAACGCATACTTTCCAGACGAGCCGTTTTTTTTCTATTTGTTTTCACAATAATCCATGGAGAAAAAGTGGTGTGTGTTTTGGAAAACATCAATTCTTTGAAGTGTGTATATCTGTCCCACAACTCCTGCCCTTTCATATCGACTGGGCTAAATTTCCACTTTTTCAACGGGTTTTGTAGACGAGAATCAAAGCGTTTTTTCTGTTCATCTTTTGTAATAGAAAACCAAAACTTAATCAAAATAATCCCATCTTCATACAACATATGCTCAAACTCTGGGACTTGTACCATAAATTGATTGTATTGTTCATCATTACAAAATCCCATTACAGGCTCGACAACCGCACGATTGTACCAACTTCTATCAAAAAAAACAATTTCGCCAGGATTTGGCAACTCCTTGATATATCGTCTAAAATACCATTGACCTTGCTCAACTTCGGTCGGTTTTGACAAAGCAACCAAACGCATCGAACGAGGATTCAGATGCTCAATAAATCGCTTAATAGAACCACCTTTTCCAGCAGCATCACGCCCTTCAAACAAAATCGCTACACGCATTTTGTGCTTCGCTACCCATTGTTGAAGGTTTACCAACTCAGCTTGTAAGTGTACCAAATCTTCTTCGTATTGTACCTTTCGTCGTATTTTTTTGGTAGCAATTCCTTTCTTTTCGGCTAAGTCAAATAGTTCACTTCTCCTCTTTACTTTGCTTAATTCTTCGATTGTTAACATACCTATTTGTTTGATTAGCAATAGGCTACAAGTTATCTAAGATTTTGATAAAAAATGATGATGAATATCAATACGAAGGACTTTGCTTTATCATAAAAAATTGGACAATCCAATTTCGATAATAGCTCAATCGAGTTTACATCAAGGGCAAACGCATCAAAGTGATTTTATTTATTCTACACTTAAAATGTATTTCAAAAATCCATATTTCTATTTATTTTTTGCTATTCAGAATAGTAGTTTAACAATACTAAACAGTAACTATCTCCTATTTAAAATAAAAGACCTGACAAATTTCAGAAAATTTGTCAAGTCTTTAAACACAAGATGAGTATCGTTATAACTGTCAATACAATTAGACTTCTTAATATTATAAATATCAACGATTTTAGTTCTTTGGTTGTGATAATTCATTATGAACTAATAAAATTTAAGCGACTTTGACAACGTCTAATATCTTAAATCTAATAGAAAAACAATCAAATTACGACATCACACATATTCCCGAAACTGAATAAACTCAAACTTAAACGTCTTCGAGCCATCAGGATTATCAATCGTATCTCGAAAAGTGGTAGAAGCCACACAAGTGATTTTCGACCGTTTTAATAATTTTATTATCCGAAAAACCAACGTCATTTCGCCCATAATATGTACAGCGAATGGTTTATTTTTTTCTACTTTCGCTAAATTCCGAATTTGTTTGACATAATCGGCTGCCAATTTTTTAATATCGTCACTTGTCGCTGTCGGTTGTACGTGTGGAAATGGCACATCTTGGATATTGCCGTATTTTTCGGTTGCTGTGTTTTTTTGTTTTTCGCCCCATTTTGTTGATGGGTGATTTGATAGGTTTAGTAGCATTTGGTTTTAAATTATCTTTTATAAATAATATGTTTTGCTTTTTGAATTCGGTTTTTGAGTTGTATTATATCATTTTCTATACTTTCTCTATTTCCTATAGAAGCATGAGCAATATCATTACGAATTTTATTAATTGTACTGAACCATCCTTTTTGATTTATGTCATATTTCGATGTATCATAAATTTTGGATTTGGCAATATCCCTATTTGCTTTTAGTCCAATATCACTAAATCCGTCTTCCTCACAAACAAAAGTAATCAATGATTCAGCTAATAAAATATAAGCAGAATCATATAATTGTTTATGATAATACCAGTCTGCTAACTCGATTTGGAAATGAGATTCTTTTTT
Organism: Saprospiraceae bacterium; assembly: GCA_045106825.1. Taxonomy (GTDB): domain Bacteria; phylum Bacteroidota; class Bacteroidia; order Chitinophagales; family Saprospiraceae; genus CAWVWD01. Next base: position 15,118 of record JBGCFH010000293.1, read on the forward strand.
ATAATATTTAAACTGCTTTTTAAAATTTTCTAAAACTTTAGGAACAATTAGGGATTCAGGTATATTAAGATTTTTTAGATTGATTTCATTCAATTTATCTAAATGTGATTTAACATTTGAGGCGTAATTAATTCCAAAAGCATTTGACAAATTAGTTATGTGTTTAGATAAGTCCTCTTCGCCCTTGTTATTTAACAGTTTTCCTATTAAATGACCATTACCAAAACTTTGAAAAGCATAAGCTCCTTTTATCCAATCTAAAATATTTAAAGTAGGTTTTAAACTTACTATAGGTACATAATAATTTTCCATTTCCCACTTTACATCATACATACCATAAAGAATATCTTGTACGATTACATTTTTAGGTTTAACATCTCGCAAATACATGATAACCATCATTAAGTAAATAGGAATAGAACGAAAAGCGTGAGTTATATCTAAAATAATTGTATCTCCTTCTGATACGAAATTATCATCAATAATAGAATTAACCAATAAATTAAAATTTTCTTGAAAATCAATATCATTTAATCCATAATGAATAACAATCGGTTTTGTAGGAAAAGAAATTTTATTATTTATTTTACTAATATCTGTTTTATCAATGAGCGTTTGATAAGTTGAATTGTGAGTTATATCCCAAAGTCCTAATTCAAAATCTTCATCATAAGTGTTTTCCTTTTTTGAAAAAACTTCGTAAAATTTTTCCCAAATAGATTTCATTGTTCCCGCAATAATTATCTTATCAATTTCAAAATGTTCTACGATAGCATCTGCTACAAAATTCTTGTCTTTATATATTTTATTTTCAATAGAGTAGCTTGCTTTTAAGTAACCATCTCTATTAGGTTTATCTTGCCCTACTTTAATTTGTGGTCCAGTTCCCAAAAACGAAATCAACACCTTAGCCATAATCTAAAAATTCATTCAGTTAAAAAATAATATTTACAACAACTCCAACTTATTCCAAAACAACCAATCATTCAACATTTCTTGCTGTTCCTCCGTTGTATCAACACTTACAATATCTTTCGGGTTTATTGGAAACACATAACCTTTCATCGTCAAGACAAAGCCAAATCTCAAATCCTTATCCGCTTCGGAAGCGACTTCTACTAACATTACCTCAACATTCTCATATTGTCCATTTCGCTTTTTGAGTTTAGCGACTGCGGATATTGGAAACTCTAAATTTTCCTCAAAATAATAATACCAACTCAAATTGATTTCTTGTTCATCATAAGCATCTACGACGATTTCGCTGTAAATTTTGTCTTTTCTTTCTTTTGGTGTCATTTGGTTTTTAAATTAATTTCCTTTAAAATTTCTTTTAGTTCAGTTTCTGTTGGTAGATTTTTTGCCATTTCATCAGAAAGTTTTTTAGTCAATTTATACGAAGCAACACCCATCGGTTTATTCACATCTCTAAGTGCATATTCGACCACCACATCGTTTTTATGTTTACACAATAATAAACCGATAGTCGGTTTGTCTTCAACTTGCCGTACCAAATCATCAACTGCTGACAAGTAAAAATTGAGTTTGCCTGTATATTCAGGTTTAAACACATCCGTTTTTAATTCTACCACGATATAACAATGCAGTCGAACATGATAAAATAATAAGTCAATATAAAAATCTTGACCACCAACTTCCAAATGATATTGTCGTCCAATAAACGCAAAACCTCTACCCAACGCTAATAAAAATTCTGTGATATAACTCGTCAATCCTTTTTCTAAGGCACGTTCATTTTGAATATCACGTTGAGCTAAAAAGTCAAAAATATATTCATCTTTAAAAATTTGACGAGCTAAATCAGATTGAATTTCGGGTAGATGCGTATCAAAATTATTAGGTAATTTCCCTTGCGTTTCGTGTACTTTTAACTCAATTTGGTGCATCAAAATTCTTTTTGACCAACCATTTTCTGCTGACTGCTGCATATACCAAAGTCGAGTGATAACATCATCTTTAAATTTGTCTAATAAAATGAGATTATGCGTCCAACTAATTTGTGCAACCAGCGGCTGCACAATTACAAAATCAGGATACGTTTCCGCAAACTTCCGCATATATTTCAAATTACGTCCAGATAATCCTTTCATATCCGGAAATAAAATTCGCAAATCTTTTGACAATCTATCAATTACTTTCGCTCCCCAGCCTTGCTTCGCCTGTTCCTCCAAAATAAACCGACCGATTTCCCAATACAATTGTATCATCTGCCGATTGACCGTCAAAACCGCTTTTAATCTTGATTGTTCAATATGTCCTTTTAAGTTGGTTAGGAAATTTTTGTATTGGTTTTCGGTCATGATTTTTGGTTATTGATTAGCTTGTGATAATTGTTTCTGTAATTGTCGAGCCTTTTCATTTTCAACTCGTAAAAGTATTCGATAATGTGTCCAACTCAATTCTGGACGCAGTGCGTCCAGAATTGGAAATGCTAAATAAAATTTACGCATTTTCCAAAGATTTGAACTATCATATCCACTTCCAAACTCTTCTTTTAACTTTCCTGCAAGATTCGCAATCAACGCCTTTCCATAAGTTGCACGGTTTTGACCATTTTGTTCTTCTTCTACGATGTACTTTCCGATTTGCCAATAGGTTTCTACGATTGTATGGTGTACAACGGTGTTTATCCTTTTCTTTGATTGGAGGATTGTGATTCGGATGTTTTGGTAGGTTCTGGTCATTTTTTTAAAATCATTTCTTTTCAAAAAAGTCCATTACAGATTTTATTAAAGGTTCAAAGTTTGCTAATGCCTCTTTTTGAAGTTGTTCATCTAGTGAAAGTATGTATTTAGATAAATCTTTCTTTTTATTACTGTCTACTTTATACATATAAATTAATTCATCATCTGTTAATTTATCTTTGATAAAATCGTCATACCCCTTACCGCTTTTTCTCAATTCCTTTCCTATTGGCTTACTGTCCATAGGAAAATCATCTCTAATATCTACTTCACAAAAACTATTTTCGTTTGCATATTTTAAAATTGTATTACTATATATCTCTTCGAGCCCAAATGGAATTAAGACACCTTTTCTATGTATTTCTCTAAGATTTTGATGCTTGAATTTGGCTAACCGAAATGATTTTATCTTTTCTTCTCGGTCTTTATATAAATTTTCTATAATATTATTTGTAGCTGTGCAACTTTTTTCTGCTTCATCGTTATCAAATAATCCTGCTACCTTAGAAATACGTCGAGAAGCAATCCATGAAACCAACATATCTTTTACCCATAAGTGACCTGCGGATTCTTTACTTTTAATAGTGAAAATACCTTGTTTTTTAGGGAAAAATAATTGAGTAGCTTTATCTAAAATATTTTTATCCGTTAATCCTTCTACAAATAATGTAGGTGTATCTCTACCAATACGCTCAAGTTCTTTAATATTCCTATCTTTTTCAAAGTATTCATTAAGTGTATTCTCGTCATGGAAACTTTTCCAATATTTAATAAATTCGCCTTCTAACCCTTTTTCTTTATTGATATTGATTGTTCTAAATTTTTTATCACTATTTTTCTTAAAATAAACAGAAAGTTCCTTATTGGTTAACTGCCCTTTTTTAACCATATAATGCAATGCCTTCAAAAAAACACCGGAATGCGTTTCTATTAAAAATTGAGTTTGATGTTTTTTATTCGCATCAAGCATAAAATCAACCAACTTCGCTTGAAAATCAGGATGTAAATGCGTTCCAGGTTCTTCAATACAGATTAACTCCTCTTTGTCAATAGCATTTGCAGTATAAATAATAATCGGTAGCAGTTGAACTATACCAAGACCTAAATCAGCAATATTAGTTAACTCCTTTCCATTTTTGTCTGCTATAAATCCTTTTACAAAATCACCATCTATACTTTCTACTTTTAATACTTCATTTTCTTCTAAAATGTTAAACTGTTTACACCATTTTTGAATAAAACCAATTTTATCAATATTTTTTTGCTCATCATATTGCATTGAAAGTAGTATAGAAAGTGCCTCTTCTAAATGATATTGTGGTTTAGAGCTTCGATATAAACGCTTTTGCACACCTCTATTTGAAGAAAGAGAACTAAAGGGGATTTTTTTGATAAAGGTGTTAATAATACTACTAAGATTTTGAATTAAAATATTTGCTAATTGATTAGCACCTGTGTTAGTATCGTAAGTAACATCTTTCAAAGTAATCTGTTCCTCATCTTTTTCTAATATTTTCTTGATAAAGATTGTTCCTTCCGTCCATTCAATTATATCAATAATGGCTTGATTTTCCTTTTCATTAAGTTTCTCCTCAATCAATGAAGCCCAGTATTCTTCAAGCAAAAGTGTTCCTATTGTACTATCTCCTCTGAGAGGTAATGTTTGCACATCTTTTATTGTTTTAAAACTTTCAATAGTTTTCTTACAAGCATCCATGACTAAACGATAAACTTCTGAACGAATAATGCCTTTATCAATATTCGCTTTCTGAGCTTCAAAGTAATCGTAAATCTCATCGGGCAATCTATCTTTTAAAATTTCCAAATCATTTTTTAAATCTTCTAAAGTTAAATCTTTCTCCGAATCAGAATCAAATTCGTTAATTTTGTCATTAACATCTACAATCTCTGAAGTTATATCTCCAAATTTATTTAAAATATCATCATCCCATTTTCCAAAGTCATCTTTATTCTCAAGATAGTAATCTCTTTTTTTATCAATTTTATGCCATCTTCTTTCAAATTCATCTTGAAAATCCTCAATTTTTATCTTATCATCTTTTTCATAAATAGTATAAATATTAGGACGAAGTCCAAATAAATTAGGCTTTGTTAATATTTCATTAATTAACCAGTTGTAATTTACCTTGATATTAAAGTCATCCTTTTGTTCAATATGTAGAATTTCTACAGGTTCTTCTATTTTGATTTTTAAATTTTTTCGGTTTCGTGTTTTTCCAATTTTTTCAAAAGATTGTTCTTGAATTTTAACATTTAATGAAGTTAAAATACCATTTTCTTCCTGTGGAGCTTTATCTTGAGAATATTCACATGTTATGATAATAAATTTCACATCATCCCAAATACTTTGAGTATTACGAGATTTATTAGCTTGTTTCTTTAAATCAGGAAATTCATATTTTAATTCAAAAATAACTGATTCTTTGTCAGACTTTTTTGTACAAATACTTTTAAAATTCCCTAATTTATGATTGCCACTTTTGAATGTGAGTCTTCCTAAATAATTAGGTTTTTTTATATTTTCCTGCAACAAAGTCAAACCTTTAACCAATGTACTTTTACCTGAACTATTGGGTCCTGTAAGAACAGTTAAAGGTTTGAACTCAAAATATTGTTTTTTAAAAATTCTGAAATTTTCAAATGCAATTGAATGTAATTTCATGGTTAAGTTAATTTGGAATTATTAATATTTACATCAAACTCAATTTCACAAATCCCAGTGGTATTCCACCATCAATCATTTTACGAGTTTTAGGAAAAGGCGTATCATCAGAATAATTTTTTCGTCTTAAACTTCTTTTTAGTTTTGTCCATGTGTCATCATCTAAAATAAAATCTCCGTAAGCATCTTCACCATTTGCCCAACCTCCAGTCATAAATTCCCAGCCATTACTTGCGCCAACTCGAATAACACAAGTATTTTCATCACAATTTTTAATAATGCTTTCTATCTTTTCCAGATGTTCCAAATAATCACCAATCGCCAATGGATTTTCTTGATCTTCCCAAAACCCAATTTCTCTATCAACCAAATTCAAAGTATGCTTATTAATGATTTTAAATAACCTTTTTTCATCAAAGATTTCTAATTTAAAATCTGCTCGAGTGATATAACCATTATCTTCTACTTGCTTCAATAAATCATGTGGAATCTGAAATGTACCAAAAGTTGTTGCCGCTTGTGGAATACACTCCCAATAAGCACTTTCTCTTTTCTTTTCGCCCCAACCATAATCCCCTAAATTGATTACGGTATTTTTTACAACAGTTGTATTGTTATCAAAATAAAAATCAGAAACCCTCAAAAAACGCATTACATCTTTGTTAGCACTAAATCGTGAAAAGGTTTTACCAGATTTCCAATCTTCTTTTTTATCATTCGCTAAATATTCCGTAATAATATTCCCATGATTAAATCGACCTCTTCTATCTGTTAGATTATCACTTTTGCTTGCGAAATTTGATTTTTCTCGAATTAATTTTGTCAAAATAGCAGTACGAATTGCACCTTTCAGCGAAGAACCCGGAATCGTCGGTTGTTGTTTTCCTAAATGTGTTTGTTCCTTAATCGGATTCTTAGGATTTGGAGCTTTATCAAAAATATGAATTAACCGTTTTGAAATTGCTTCTGAATCCACTTTTCGCAGTTCGGGAATTGCCTCCAAAATACTTTGTTGATTATCAATTGATTCTACCCAACGATTAATGTTTTCAGTATCTGTTCCAATAATACCCAAAATCTTATCCGCATCAATAACACCAATGATATTTTCATCTTGAAAATACAAATATTCAAAATT
>JBGCFH010000294.1:0-2497 GCA_045106825.1 Saprospiraceae bacterium
GGTGAATAATCTGTAATTTGATTATTATCATCAATGATAGTAAACAAATGATAACCTGATGCTAAGTAGTTAACACTTTTCGTTAGTAACTTACTATAATTAGGAAACTGCGTTTTTACAAAACCGATATGCGTTGAAAAATCTAATTTCTCAAAGTGCGTATCAATCAAGTCATCTAATTGCTTTAACTGTTCTTCATCACTCAAGCTATCATCTTGTGAAAATTTCTCTTTAGTTTTATTAAATAGCTTCAAAAAACTATCTCGCTGAATATTCAATAAACTCAACTTTAAATTCGTCTGTTCATCAAAGAAACCTGTACCAAAATACTTTTCATATTCAATACTTCCATCGTCTTTGATTGGTATTCGATTGACATATTTTTTATTTGAATTAGGATGATTAAGATAATACAAAGCCACATCATTTGGTTGGATAATCTGCTTTCCGATGTATTCTTGAAATTTGTAGATTAGATATTCGCTGTGCGTTTCTAAGATAAACTGAATGCGGAATTGTAATGCCGCATCAAGAAATAACTCTGCTAATTTTGCTTGTAAGTTAGGATGTAAATTAGCTTCTGCTTCTTCGATTATTAATGTGGAAGGAGTAAAATAAGTATATCTTTTATCATAATCTTCTTCTAATTCCATCTGTTTATAGGCAACTGAAGCTATCTTCATTATTATAGGAAGCAACTGAGAAATACCAAATCCTAAATCAACTAATGGTATTTTTGTACCATCAAAATTTACTAAGTATATTCGAGTTAAACCAATTGAATCATCTCTAATAATTTTTATTTCTTTACCAATATTAAATCCCTTATTTTCAATTTTTCCAATCAGTTTAATTTCACCTTTTCCAATCCAAAAATCTACAAAGGATTTAATCTTGGAATTATATCGTTGATATGCTCCAACAAATTCTTTTGTGATATTAACAAAAGGTTCATTTTGTTCATCAATAAACCATTCTCTTTGCTTGTTTCTATTAGATTTTAACCAATAAATTTTACTAAATTTTTGGATAGTTGCTTTTGCAGCATTATTTAAGTTTTTCTCTGTTTTAGAGTATATTTTACGGAAAAGACTATAAAGATTATTTCCTAATTTAACCAATTCTTCATTTTCAAAAACTGGCTTTAAGACTTCTTCTTGTTCAGATAATCCTTTTTCGATTCATTTAATTTTTAACCAATGAATTGTATCTCTAAAAGAACTACGTAATCGTCCGTCAATAACAGTTGGCTTCTCAATTAAATTCTCTGAAAATCCATTATTAATTAGGTTTTTAAAGTTCTTACTTAGATATGTAAAAATCTCTTGTTGGTTATGTGACCATTTCGAAAAGCCTTTAATTTTCGTCTTATAATCCTCAATCAAATTTAGTAAATCATCAGAACTACCTCTTGAATAGAAAAAATCAAGAAGCAGTGGAATACCTTTTTCTAATCTCTCATAAATCCCAAGTGTAAGAAGTTCTTCATTTTCTTCTGTCAAAGGAATAGTCTCGATTTCATTATATTCTTTATCAATAAGAATAGTCATTAAATTAGCTAACTTAAGTATTATATCATAATGCCAATAGTAAGGTTCGTCATAACCTCCATTTTTATCAAAGTTATGTTTAGTATATATCGTAAGATATTCTTTATCATCTTTTACTTGAAAATCAATTGATTTTAGGCTAAGATTAGAATGATTTTTAGATATATTTACTTCATATATAAGTTCTAACCTACCTTTAATTTTAAGTTTTCCACCAACTTCGATTGGAAGTGTAAAGACCAAATCTTCTAATGGATTTTCAGGTTCTTTTTTTGAATTAATAATTTCACGAAAGTCCCATTTCCCTTCATCTTTCCTATTTTCTTGTAGATTTTTATAAGTATTTCTATTGATAATTCTATCCAAGTTTCCCAACTCATGTTTCATAGATTCAAAGTCCAATCTATAATTCAGATTTCTATCTTTAAAATTCTCCTTCAACAACATAATCGCCTTAAAAATCGAACTCTTTCCCGAATTATTCGCTCCCGTAATCAACGTAATTGGTGCAAATTCGAGGTATTCATAATCTTTAAATGTTCTGAAATTTTGTAAACCGATTCCTTTTAAATTGGGCATGACGTTATGTGTGTTTTAGTTTGTTAAAATATGGTGCTTTGTTTTCAATACTTCCTTAAAAATCGTTTGAAATAAAAAACAAGCAACAATAAAATATTTCAACCAAAATATAATAAAAAATCGTTCAATGATTGAAAAAAAAGAACTAAAATAATCCATCGCTAACCAAAACGACATACAATTCACCAAAATCAAAAAAATATTTCTTAGTTTCGCCTGTAACCTAAAAGTGTAAAAGTCATACTACTGTACAAAATAAAAAATTGAACCACAAAGGAACAAAGTACACAAAGATAATTACCTAACAATCAATAAAATACGACTTTGTGCTTCTTTGTGTCTTTGTGGTTCAAAAAAAATGTATAGTA
>JBGCFH010000295.1:0-12539 GCA_045106825.1 Saprospiraceae bacterium
AGAAAAAAGCCTTAAAAAATAAGACTGATTTTTAAGGGTAAATCTTGAAATGCTTGATATTACTAAAGGTTCAAATTTTAGAGTTATTTTGATGCTAAAGTTATTACTTGAATTAGTAAAGTATAAGCAGACCTTTTGCAAATTTTAATCATGTTAATTAATTGATTATTAATACATTATGTCAATTTTGAAAACTTCAATTTAATATCAGCGAAACACGAATATACATCAATTAATAATTGCCATCTAAACGACATTCAGACAAATTAAAATCTTTTTTAATAAAAGGAATGATACCTTTGGAAATAGAAAGTTACAAATAATACACTATTCAATACAGTACAACAATATTTTTTATTAACAACCAAACCGTATGTCAATTCACAACTTTCATTTGAAAAGCAATTTTCAAAAGTTAGGCATTTTTGTATTCCTTGCATTCATGCCTACATTATTATTGTCACAAAATAAAATCTCAGGAAAAGTCACCGATGAGGACATGAATCCTTTACAAAGTGTCAATGTCCTTGTAAAAGGTTTAGAAAGTTTCATTTTAACAGATGAAAATGGTTATTATGAAATTACACCTTCTGAAGGTACAAAAAACTTGATTTTTACGCTTATCGGTTACGAAACGCAAGTCATCGAAATTGGTAACCAAACGGAAATCAACGTCATTCTTCAAACAGGAATCGACTTAGATGAAATCGTTGTTACAGCCTTAGGTTTAGAGCGAGAAAGTAAATCCTTAGGTTATTCGATTCAACAATTAGATGGAAAAGAAGTCAACGAAGTACAAGCCGTCAATTTTTTAGATAATTTAGGAGCAAAAGCAGCTGGTGTTCAAGTGACAGCTGGTGCTTCTGGTATCGGTTCGACTTCCAAAATCACGATTCGTGGCGAATCTTCTTTTGCCAATAACAATCCGTTATTTGTCGTTGATGGTATTCCCATTAACAACCGAACCGTTTTGGATATTACCAACGAACCTTCCGCTGGTTTTCAAGAAATTGATTGGGGAAATGGTGCAATGGACGTGAATCCATCAGACATCGAATCTATTTCTGTACTAAAAGGTGCAAGTGCCGCAGCATTGTACGGAACTCGTGCCGCAAACGGTGTCATTGTTATCAAAACAAAAGATGGCTCAAAATCTAAAGGTTTAGGCGTTAGTGTCAATTCTACAACTTTTGTCGATAGAGTTTATCGTTTGCCAGAGTTTCAAAACGTTTACGGACAAGGTTCGGCTGGTGAGTTTGAGTTTAAAGATGGTGCTGATGGCGGAATCAATGACCGATTAAGCTGGAGTTGGGGACCAAAAATAGAAGGTCAACTCATTCCTCAATACGATAGTCCAGTAACTTTACCTGATGGAACAACCGTTCGAGGTGGCGATTTAGCGGTTCATGGCGGTTTGCCGATTACGCCAACGCCTTTTAGTGCAAATCCTGACAACTTGAAAAACTTCTTTGAAACTGGTGTGACGACTATCAACAACTTAGCATTGTCTGGTGGTTTTGATAAAGGAAATTTCCGTTTGTCAATGACCGATTTACGCAATAATGGCATTATTCCAGGGGTAAATTTAGATAGAAAAACCGTTGCTGCTCGAATGAATTTTCGTCCGACAAGCCGTTTTCAAATCACAACAAACTTGAATTATGTCAATACCAATTCAGACAATCGACCAGGTAATGGTTATGGTTCTGAAAATATCATGTATAACAATTCAATTTGGGCTGGTCGCCAGATGGACTTTGAGCCATTGAAAGATTATTGGCAACCTGGTTTAGAAAATTTACAACAATACAGTTTTAATTATACGTTTTTCGATAATCCGTATTTGATTTTATTGGAAAATAGAAACTCGTTTAATCGAGATAGATTGTTCGGAAACATTGCGGCTTCATACAATATTACGGATGAATTGTCATTCATTGTTCGTACAGGAATGGATTATTCGAGCGAGTTACGCAAAATGCGTCGTGCGTTTTCGACCTTGCGTTTTGTCAATGGTGGATACGCAGAAAACAACGTTTACTTCCGTGAAATTAACACCGATTTCTTATTAAATTGGAAACGTAATTTTGGTGATTTTTCTTATGATGTCTCTTTAGGTGGCAATCAAATGAATCAATCTTCATCGTTCACACAAGCACAAACACAAGCATTAGCACAACCTGGCGTTTTTCGTTTAGCGAATGCTGCTGCTCCAGTAGAGATTTTTGAAAACGCTGCCAATAAACGAATTAACAGTTTATATGGTTTCGCAAAAATCGGCTATAAAGACTTTTTATATTTGGATATTACAGGTCGCAATGATTGGTCAAGTGCTTTGGCAACACCTTTTTCTACCGACAATGTGAGCTTCTTTTATCCGTCTGTTTCTGCAAGTTTTGTTTTATCGAATGCGATGGAATTACCAGAAATAATTTCGTTTGCCAAAATTAGAGCGAACTTCGCACAAGTCGGGAACGACACCGAACCTTATCGAACTTCGGGAACGTTCCGAGCAGGAACTTTGGTCAATTCACAGCCGACATTCACCGACCAAAATGTATTAGCGAATCCAAATTTATTACCTGAACGAGTCACCTCGTCAGAGTTTGGTTTTGATATTCGTTTCTTTGATGACAAGCTAAATTTGGATTTTACCTATTATAATGCGATTTCAGATAATCAAATTTTAGCGTTACCAATTGCAGAATCAACAGGTTATACCGAACAAGTCGTCAATGGCGGACGAGTAAATACCAATGGCGTTGAAATGATGTTAGGCTTTACGCCAATTAGAAACGAAAAATTTCAATGGAATTCAATGATTAATTTCAGTCGAAACGTAGCAACTGTAACTGATTTGCCAGAAGGTGCAGACCGAGTAACTTTAGCTTATGCCAGAGTTTACAATGCTGCTTCTCAAACCGTATTTTTCCAAGTCGAAGAAGACGGAAGAATCGGTGATATGTACGGAACTGGTTACGCAAAAGATGACAACGGCAACTTTATCATTCAACCAAATGGTACTTATACCGTCGATAATACTTTGATTAAATTAGGAAATTATAACCCAGACTTTATGGTTGGTTTTATTAATAATTTCCGTTATGACAACTTCACGTTAGGTTTTGTAGTAGATTGGCGACAAGGTGGTGAAATTGTTTCTCGTACACAAGCTTTAGGCGGCGGAGCAGGACAAATTATCGAAACCGTTGACCGACCAGATGCAGGAATTATCCCAGTTGGCGTAACACCAACAGGCGAACAAAATACAGTTTCGGTCAATCCCGAATCCTACTATAGAAACTATTACGATAGAAATCACGAGGAAAATAACACATTGGATGCGACTTTCGTCAAATTGCGAGAACTACGTTTAGCCTATACTTTTCCAACTGGCACAATCGGCAATGTTCAAGGTTTGACGATTTCGTTAGTCGGCAGAAACTTAGCGATTTTCTCACCAGGAATCAAGCACTTTGATCCAGAACAAATTGCGTTTCAGGGTCAAGGTTACGTGAGTGGCGTTGAAGATATTTCGTATCCTTCGACGAGGAGTTTTGGGATTAGTATTGGTTTGGATTTTTAATTAATTGAACTCACCCCTAGCCCCTCTCTTTAAAAGAGAGGAGAACACAACTCAACTTCGTTAAGTTGAACACAACTTCTCTCTCTTCAAAAGAAAGGAGAACACAACTTAACGAAGTTAAGTTAAAAAAAACTCCCCTCTCTTCAAAAGAGAGGGGCTGGGGGTGAGTTCAAAAATACTAAAAAATGAAAAAAATAATATATATAGTTACAGCAACTCTAATTATGGTGAGTTGTACCAACAATTTCACGGACATCAACACGAATCCAAATTCGCCGGTAGATGTCGAACCAGGATTATTATTGCGTAATGTACTTTGGGAAAGTGCAGAGAAATTATCGTTTGAAGGAACGGCTGCTGGCGGTTTGTTGGCACAACAATTTACCTTGATTGATTTCAATTTATTTGATAGACACGATTTGACAGGTGTTCAGTTTGGTGGAAATCCTTGGCCAACGTTGTACACCTTATTGCGGGACAACGAAATCATTTTGGAAAAAGCACAAACAACACCATCGTTAGCACATTATGAAGGCGTTGCGTTGGTTTTGAAAACCTACTTAGCTGGTATTACAACCGATGTTTTTGGCGATGTTCCGTATTCAGAAGCGGCTGCTGGGAAAAGTGGCATTACACAACCAAAATTTGATTTGCAAGAGGATATTTATAAAGGCGAAAATGGTTTAATTGCCAATTTGGATAAAGCAATTACGGCTTTACAAGACGTCAATCCTAATGCTGTTTTGGAAGGTGATATTATTTTTAATGGTGATTATTCGGCTTGGATAAAATTTGCGAACTCGTTGAAAATTAAATATTTGATGCGTATGTCGGACGTTGAAAATGTGAATACGCAATTACAAGCGATTTACGATAGTGGCAACTATATTGCGACAAGCGAGGAAAATGCGATTTTTAATTTCACGACATCGCAACCGAATAATTTCCGTTGGGCAACGGCTCGTGCTGGTGATTTTCAAGTGTTTGTGATGTCGTTGACAATGGATGAAGTTTTAACTAACTTAAATGATCCGAGAGTAGTAACGATGTTTCGTCCGACCGCAAATGATCCGAATATTTATGCTGGAACTTTAAACGGGCCAAATACAGCGGTTACGCCAGTTATCGCTGGAGATTTTTCATTTGCAGGAGAGATTTTTCGTGAGAATTGTGGTGATTTAGATGCGAATTTCATGACGGCTTTTGAAACCAATTTCTTATTGGCAGAAGCTGCTGAACGTGGATTTATCACCGCAAATGCACAGGATTTGTACGAAACAGCGGTACAACAAGCCTTTGATTTTTGGTTGACAACGATGCCGACCGATTACTTGACAACTGGCGATGCTGCTTATGGCAATATCGACAAACTCGAACAAATCGCAACGCAAAAATGGATTGCCAACTTATCAAATGGTTACGAATCGTGGATTGATTGGAAACGTACTGGTTTTCCAACTTTGAAAACGATTTCGGCAAGTTTGAATAATGATTTAATTCCTGTTCGTATGCCTTATCCTGCGACTGAACAAGCCTTGAATACGGCTAATTATAATGTTACTGCGGAAGCGGCGAATGATAATAGTATTAATAGTAGGGTTTGGTGGGATGTGGATTAGTTTTTTTTGAACTCACCCCCAGCCCCTCTCTTGAGAAGAGAGGGGAGTTTTTTATTTAATTTAACTTCGTTAAATTATTGCTCCCTTCTCTTGAGAAGAGAGGGGCGTTTTATTCAATTTAACTTCGTTAAAACGCTCCCCTCTCTTAAAAAGAGAGGGGCTGGGGGTGAGTTCAAAACACAACAACCAGTTTTTTATCTCTTTCCCTTTTGTTTATTAGTGGTTTGGTTATCTTTGGGGCTTTTGAAAAAATATTATATACAATAAAATAAATCATCACTAAATGATAGATAAATCTAACTTCAAAGCCTTATTAGAACATCTTAATTTTGAAAAAAACGGAAAAGTTTATACTAAAGATTTTGGACACAATGAGGCTTACCTCAAAGTAGATTTTGATAAAAAACAACTCGTTTATCCCGAAGATAAAGGCTTTGTCATTAATGAAAGACAGACTTGTAACTTCTCCTCTAATGAGAACTTTGTCGTCTTTGAATGTGTCTATCGTTTATTGGAAAAAGGCTACAAACCCGAACATATCGAACTTGAACCTAAATGGAAAGTCGGACGAGGTGCAAGTGGCGGACGAGCTGATATTTTGATTTATAATCAAGAGAAAAAACCGCTTTTATTAATTGAGTGCAAAACCTTTGATAAGGAATTTAAGAAAGCATGGAAAGAAATGGAAAGCGACGGCGGACAGCTTTTTTCTTATGCTCAACAGATACAACAAACTGAATTTCTTTGTTTGTATGCTTCTTCTTTTGATACCAAAAATCAAGAGATTATTGTGCAGCAGCGTGTTGTTTCGCATACGGATAACCCCAAAATTATTAGTCAATTATCAAACAAGATAAAAGTTAAGTCTTTCAAGGAAGCTGCTAATCTAAAGCAACGCTTTCAAGTATGGAAAGAAGTTTATCAGTCAGAATCTACCGAAAGTGGCATTTTTGAGGATAATATGTTGCCTTACCAAATTGGTAAATCAAAATATACCCTTGCCGATGATACGAAGCCATTAACAAGTGAAGATAAAAAAGGGAAATACCACCTTTTCCGCACGATTTTGCGACAGCATAATATCGCAAGACGGGAAACTGCTTTTGAGGTGCTAATCAATCTATTCCTTTGTAAGATTGTGGACGAAGAGGAAAATCCGACCGATTTAAAATTTCGTTGGAAAGGAATTGCTTATGATAATTATTATGACTTTGTGGATAGATTGCAAGAGTTGTATAAAATTGGCATGAATAAATTTCTGAAAGAAGAAATTACTTATGTATCTAATAAAGAAATTGACGACGCTTTTTGGACAGTTAAAAACGACCGAAATGCCACTAAAAAAACCATTCAAGATTATTTTAGACAATTAAAATTCTTCTCCAATAATGCTTTTTCATTTATTAGCATTAATAATGAAAAGCAATTTATTCGGAATGTCAAAGTATTGGTTGACATTCTGAAAATGTGGGAAACGCTTCGTTTAAAGTCGGATAAACAAGATCAATTCTTAGGCGATATGTTTGAATACTTTTTGGATAATAGTATCAAACAATCTGAAGGACAGTTTTTTACGCCTTTACCAATTTGTAAATTTATCGTGATGTCATTGCCATTAGAAACAATGATACAACAAACAAACGAACCGCTCAAAGCCATTGATTACGCTTGTGGTGCAGGACACTTTTTGACAGAATACGGACACCAAATAAAACCTTTAGTTGAACAATACAAAACCGTCGAACCATCTGTTTATTATCAAAATATTGTCGGTATAGAAAAGGAAGATAGATTGGCAAAAGTCGCCAAAGTAGCGGCTTATATGCACCAACAAAACGATATTCAAATCATCGAAAACGATGCACTCGATAATTTATCCGAAATCAAACAAAATAGCTTTGATGTATTAGTCGCTAATCCGCCGTTTGCCGTTAAGGGCTTTTTACAAACGCTTGATGAAGAACAGCAAGAAACCTACGACTTACTCAAAACAACAGAACTCAACAGCAACACCAATAATATACAATGTTTCTTTTTGGAAAGAGTCAAACAACTGCTATCACCGAATGGCGTTGTCGGTGTAGTTGTACCGAGTTCGATATTATCTAATTCGGATAATACACATGTTGTCACTCGGGAGATTATTCTACAACATTTTGATATTGTTTCTCTTGTGGAATTGGGTAGCAATACATTTGGGAAAACAGGGACAAATACGGTTGTTTTGTTCTTGCGTCGCAAAGGTCAAAATCCGTCACAAGCCGAGCATTTTTACAATCGTTCTTTAGATTTCTTTGAAGGCATCAAGTCGGGCGATGCTGCTTTGAATGAATATCGTGATTTACATTTTATTCAACAATATTGTAATCATATAGAAGTCGCTTATGAAGATTATAAGGCATTTTTGAATATTCAACAGGAAACGGCAAACAGTAGAGGCGTTTTATTAAAACGACTCTACGATACCTACGATATATTCAAGGATTACAAAACCCATTTTGATAAATCAACCGATATTAAAAACCTTAAAAAGAAAAAGCATTATAAAGACTTATCGGCTGCTGATAAGACGGAATTATTAAATAAACGATTTATTAATTACTTAATGACGATAGAACGGGACAAACTCTATTATTTTATGTTGGCACTTAGTAATCCGCAACAAGTTCTTATTGTGAAAACACCGAGTGACAACAAATCGGCTAAAAAGTTTTTAGGCTACGAATGGAGCGGTTCAAAAGGCAGCGAAGGCATCAAATATTACGGTGGTGAAACGGTTTATGACATCACAACACCGATGTTTGACCCGAACAATCCACAAAATACGGAGAAGATTAATTATTTAATACAACAAAATTTTAACGGAACGCCTGTCGCTGACTTACCTGATACTTGTACTTATGCTGACTTAACGGATATGTTGGATTTTTCGAGGGTAGATTTTAATAAGGCGTTGATGTTGTCGCCTAAAAGGAAAATTAAAATTGAAACGAAATGGGAAATAGTAAAGTTAGAAGAAATTGTGAAAGTATTAATCGGTGGCACACCTCCAAGAAAAAATCAATCTTATTTTGAAGGTAATAATTTATGGGTTTCAATTTCTGAAATGAACGGACAAATTATTACTAGTACTAAAGAAAAGATAACAGAAGAAGCAATTAAAAAGTCTAATGTTAAATTAATACCAAAAGGAACAACACTTTTAAGTTTTAAATTATCGATTGGAAAAGTAGCAATAGCAGGAACAGATTTATATACAAATGAAGCTATTGCAGGATTAATTCCTATTAAGTCAAATATCCTTGATAATTATTTATTCCAATTATTTAAAGCCAATTTTATTGATTTAAATTTAATGGGAAATAAGGCTTTTGGAAAGAGTTTGAATAGTAAAATATTACGTGAAAGAGTCAAAATTCCACTTCCGCCCCTCAACATTCAACAAAAAATAGTGGAAGAATGCGAAGTAATAGATAATCAAGTAGCAGCAGCCGAGGCGGAAGTGTTGAAAGGTAAGGCGGAGATTGAGGAAATGGTGAGTAGTGTAAATAGCGATAGTTATAAGTTAATAGATTTGACTACAAAAATTGGAAGTGGAGCAACGCCAAGAGGTGGTGAAAACGCTTATAAAGAAAGTGGTATTACCTTAATAAGAAGTCAAAACGTTTATGATGGATATTTTTTAACAAAGGGTTTAGCTTTTATTGATGAGGTACAAGCTAAAAAGTTAGATAATGTAACAGTAAAAAGCGGTGATGTTTTATTAAATATTACAGGTGCGTCTGTTGCTCGCTGTTGTGTTGTTGAAGATAAATATTTACCTGCACGAGTTAATCAACACGTTGCTATTATTCGTCCAAATGAAAAAATACACAGTAAATATTTACAATCAATTTTGGTGAGTAAAGCGTATAAAGACCAACTTTTGACAATTGCAGGTACTTCTGCAACAAGAGAAGCATTAACTAAAGACCAAATACAAAACTTCAAAATCCCCGTTCCATCACTTGAAACACAAGCAACATTATTAAAAGCAATAGAAAAAATAGAAGCACGTATCAAAGCATCAGAAACGATAATCGCTTCGGCAAGTGATGAAAAAGCAGCGGTGATGAAAAAGTATTTGTAAATAAAATATTAAACTTGACAGGTTTCTACCATAAACCCCTCCGTACCACGTATTTCTCTCCTTTTCAACAAAAAAAGCCTTAAATACGTGGTATGGAAGCTATTTTGATTTTAGAAAGGTGTGCCTACGTTGTATTTATAGTTCTTTTATAAAAGAAGGGTATAAATACGAGGTAGGCTTTGTTTTTTGAAACAAAAATGTTTTTTATACGTGGTATTGATTGGGTTTGAACTCACCCCCAGCCCCTCTCTTTGGAAGAGAGGGGAGTTTTTTCTTCTTCTTTTCTTTTTAAGAAAAGAAGACGTTTCCCATCTCTTCTTAAGAGAGGGGGCAAGGGGGAGAGTTCAACAATTTTCATAATCTAAAACATAAACAATGATTTCAGAACCGAAATTAAAGACCTATCGCAATAGTGAATTTATTGCATTTATGAATGACACTTTAGGCTTATTAACTCGTGCGAATATTGCAGCCCTCAGTTCCCCTCAAGCAGATTTACAGACGGCTTATGATGGATTAGAGACTTCTTTTAAGGTGAGTCAAGGTAGCTTATTGACGGCAAGTATTCAGGAGTTGGATGCTCGTAGAGATGCTGCGATACGTGGGATTCATCAGGCAGCAAAGGCGTATAGTTTTCACTATGAGGAGGCGACACAGGTGGCAGCGATTGCGGTCGCAAAGGCTATTAGTAAGTATGGTACTCGTATTGCCCAGTTAAATTATCAAGCACAGACAGCTACGCTAAAGAGTTTGATTAAGGATTTTGAGAATGATGCGGACTTGACGGCAGCTTTGACGACGCTCAACTTATCGACTTGGGTGGCAGAACTAAAGGCGGCTAATATTGCTTTTGAGGAAAAGTATCTCGACCGTGTGACGGATAAGGCGAATAAAAAGGTCGCTCCTGTGAGTGAACAACGCCCTGCTGCTATGACGGCTTATGCTACGGTGGTGCAGCATATTCAAGCGAATCAAATTTTGAATCCTTCGGCGGCGTTGACGGAGTTGGTCGGGCAGTTGAATGAGTTGGTGGTGAAGTATAATGCTTTGTGATTTGAACTCACCCCCAGCCCCTCTCTTTGGAAGAGAGGGGAGCGAGAACTCAACTTCGTTGAGTTGAAAAAAACTCCCCTCTCTTTTAAAGAGAGGGGCTGGGGGTGAGTTCAAAAAAAATATATCTTATGACTTATAATCAAATCAAAGCCTTTGCCCGAACTTTACGTAAGAATCAAACGGAGGCGGAGGCAATTGTCTGGGCTGCTGTACGAAATCGGAATTTTTATGGCTTTAAGTTTACTCGACAATTTGTGATTCAACATGCAGATATTGTTGGTAAAAAGTATTTTTTTATTGCGGACTTTCATTGTAGTGAACATCGCTTAATTGTGGAAATTGATGGTGATGTACATGAAGAACAATTAGAATATGATGAAATACGAACGGAAATTCTGGAAGAAATGGGGTTTCGGGTGGTTCGGTTTTCTAATTATGATGTGAAGTATGACTGGGATAGTGTGGAAAGGAGATTGAAAGGTATTTTGGGAGTTGGTTGAACTCACCCCAACCCCTCTCTTAGAAAGAGAGGGGCTTTTTTTTGCTCTCCTCTCTTGAAAAAAGAAGGCTTTTTTCACTCCCCTCTCTTTTCAAGAGAGGGGCTGGGGGTGAGTTCAAAAAAAGAAATGTATCTTGCATTTTTGTCATTTTCAACATAACAACTTGGAACAAATACTAACTTACCAATGGCTTTTAGTCATCCTATCAAGTATCGTGATGTTTTTGATTTCGCCATATTCAAAAACGACAAAGGAGTTTTTCAGAGCAACGACAAAAGCAGATACAACGCCAAATGTTTGGCTACTAACCAGTAGCTTAGTCATTTCATGGATTTTTGCCAAATCCATTACAAACGCTGCAAACTTGGGAATGGCTTTTGGCTTCGTTGGTGGCGTGGCGTATGCAACGTATTATTTATCGTTTTTGGTCGCAGGTTTTGTCATTTACCAAATGCGAGTGAAAGGCGGTTTTGAGAGTTTACATCAGTTTTTAAGTTCTAAATTTGGTCGTCCTGCGGTGATTTTCTTTTCGCTGTTGATTTCGTTTCGGCTATTCAATGAAGTTTGGTCGAATACAATGGTTATTGGAACGTACTTCGGTGCAAAAGATTCTGCACCTTACTTTTGGGCGATTATCGTGTTTACGGTTTTGACGTTGGCTTATACTTTGAAAGGTGGCTTGCGAAGTTCTTTACTGACGGACTTGATACAAATGGTCTTGTTTGGCGTTTTATTATTCATCATTTTAGGCATCATTTTACCCAAAAAAGGCAATGATATTGGTGCGTTTGTCAGTTCGGGCGAATGGACAATGGCAGGCGGTTTGAATTTATTGTTTGTGGCTTTGATACAAGCGTTTTCTTATCCTTTTCATGATCCTGTTTTGACGGATCGAGGTTTTATTGCGTCGCCAAAAGTGACGTTACGCAGTTTTATTTTTGCGACTTTCATTGGTGCAGTTTGTATTTTATTGTTTTCTTTTGTCGGAATATTCGCTCAAATGGAAGGCATGGAAGGTCAAGCACCTGTTGAAGTCAGTAAGATGTTGGGCGTTGCGATGATGTTGATTATGAATTTTATTATGGTGACTTCTGCGGCTTCGACGTTAGATAGTACGTTTAATTCGTTTTCAAAAATGTTGGTCGTTGACTTAGGGAAAAAGGAACAAATCACAGTCAAACGTGGAAGGATTGCGATGGTTTTGGTTTGTATTTTGGGAACATTGCCAGTGTTTTTTAGTCCAGAGATTCTGTCTGCGACAACGGTTAGTGGAACGATGGTGATTGGTTTAGCTCCGATTTTTGTCTTTTGGAATGCAAAAGTTCCAAAAATCTCTTTTCATTTGTGTGTTGGTACAGGCGTTTTGTTTGGTCTTTTATTAACTTTAGGAATGTTTCCTGATAATCTGATTTTCTTTGATGGGAAATATGGCGATTTGCTTTCTGTGAATATTATTGGAATGATAGTTTGTTTGGTGGCTTTTTGGCTGCCTGCAATTATGTTTCGTAATGGGAACACTGATTGAACGGATTTGACGGATGCAAACGGATTTTTTTTGATTTTCACTTCGTGAAAATGTGATTTTATGAAACTTTTCATTTCAATGAAAAGAAAAACCCGTTCAAATCTGTTTAATCCGTTCAATCCGTGTT
>JBGCFH010000296.1:0-16688 GCA_045106825.1 Saprospiraceae bacterium
CTTTTTTGCTTAAATAAGAACATTCGACATTCGATTTTAAATCGCCCGTCGAATTCTTACTTAATTTAGATTGCAGATTATCGTAAAAATCACTAATTACAGCAAAACACATTACGAATTATTTTAAACCGAGAATAGCTGTAACCTTTGTATTAAAAAATATAAACAACTTAAAAAAAATAATCATGTCAAAAAACATCAAAAAAGACAATCCAATTGACGCACCTCGTCCTCGTAAAAGATTAACAACTCGTCAAGGTCGTAAAGCACGATCCTTAGTTTATTTACCATACTCCATTCAAATTACGGTAAAACATCAAGAAGGTATGTCAGGAGAAAAAATTGTTTTATTCAATAAAAATAAAAGAGATTCGTCAATAAAAGGATGTATCGCTCATTACATTTTTAAAGATAATGATACTTTTCTATATGAAGAAAATAATGTAAGATTAGGATTAAATGCTTTACTAAAATATACCGATGAAAATGAAGAAGATATCCAATTCCGCTCATTTGATGAAAAGCGAATTTTGCTACCAAAGCCGAATGACAAAATTGATGCTACTTATTCAATTTGTTATCCAGACCAACCCACAGGAGATTCATTACCACCAAGTGGAAATATAGTAACAATTTATAATTTTATTAGTACGCTTGATGAGAACAATGATGTTAAAAATCCTACTATTGAGTTCTTAGAAATTATTCATAATAATATACCAAGTCGTATTTACACAAATCTGAAATATGAAGAATCCTTTGTATATAATCCTGGTACATTAGATGGTCTTGATGGATTATATTTTGGTGTTTTATCAAAAGAACATACCGAAGTTGTACAAAATAAACTTATTGAACTTTTACTATTCGAGACTTTAGAAAATCCTAATCCACAAGAAGATTTCTTTGCTTTAAAACTTTCAAATGAACTTGAATATACCATAGAAAATGGTGTTAAACTTTATAAAATAACACTTGAAGTAAGTAAAAATGCAAATGAAAATTATCATTTTAAAGTATCGCAATAGATTTTTAATCAATGAGGTTGTTTTTGAAAACAACCTCATTTTGTAAATGATATTTTTATCATATTCACGTTTTGTTGAAACGTGAAATAAAAATCACAACTGATAAATTTTGTTAATGAAAATCTGCATGAGATGATTGTTTTGCAAGGCAAAACGTAATATTTTCATTTTTAAATTTAATATCAGCGAAATATGAAATCATACTTTACTAAAATAGAAACTTGAATGTAAGTTGCTATTTGTTACTAACTTACTCCTCCACTTTCGTTAATTCCCTAACAATCTCCTCAAACTCCTCAACAAAAGCTTCATATTGACTCGTTGCAGGACCATTAAAACCAGTGTGAATCTTGAATACTTTATCATTTTTATCAATAAAAATCAGCGTTGGATAAGAAATCACAGCGTTCAACATTGGTAACGCATTGCTTGCTTCTGTTTTGTCAGAATAACCAGCAATCAACATTGGATAAGGAACATTCATTTTATCAATGTACGTTTTCACTGCTTTTGCTGCACGGTTTTCGTCACGAAACTTTTCAAATGCTAAACCAATAACTTCTATGTTTTTAGGTTTATTTTCATAAAAAGGTACTAAAAAATTCGTTTCATCACGGCAATTTGGACACCAAGTTCCGAAGATTTGAATGATTTTTGCTTTACCTTTGAAGCGTTCGTCACTTGAAGAAACAAGATTTCCGTTTACATCTTTAAACGAAAATTCAAACTTATCATAACCATCTTTCAAGTACGTCAATTCGTATGCAGAACCGACTTTTGCATTATCATTTTTTGTAGCTTTCCAGCTTGTTTTATAATGGTTTCCCGATTGAAAAGTACCAAATAACGACTTGTCTTTCTGTATTTTTGCTTCAAACAAAAAAGCGTGTGAACCATCAAAAGTTGATAAGTAAACCTTGTCCTTTTGAATCGTTCCAGCCAAATAGCGATAATCGCCAGTTTCCGTCAAAAACGTTCCAGTCAGTTTATTTCCATCTTGTTTAAACTCACCAATTGCAGGATAAGGATCATCGGTTTCTGTTCCAAACATCACTTCCCATTTTCCTGAAATATCCATAATTGGCTCTTTACGAAGCGTCGTAAAACGGTGATTTTGACCTTGTTTTGCCACAAACGGAATACTATAATTCTCTCTGTTTTTATCAAACCAATTTCCTTCAATCACTTTATCTTCATAAACGGCTTTGATGTACGAATTATAAATTGGAATATCTATACGAATCGTATCATCGCCATTTTCCTTATCTTTTCCATAAACAATATCATCGACTTTCATGACTTCATCTCCATTGATAATTTCTAAATAAAAACTATCCGCAGAAGTATAAACCACATTAAACGTAAACGGCAATTCACCAGCCGTCACTTCTTCATAAACAATTCCGTCATCACGTTTGATAAATTCACGTTTCGTCTTCATCGGATTCGCCTTTTTACCATTCAATAACAAAACGGCACGCCAAGGTCCAGGTGCGATTACATTAAATTGATTCGGCATCACACATTCCGAAAGTAACACCGCAATAAACCCAAAAAGTAAGTATCTTGTAATTCTTTTCATTATAAATTTAGTTTGATACGAATTAGTACGAATTACACTAATCTATCTTCAAAAATTAATAACAAAGGTCGTTTAAAAAAATAATTAATTCGTGTAATTCGTAGAAATTCGTGTCTAAATCAAAATACACAACATGAAATATATCTTTATTGTTTGTTTTTTTTCGCTTTCGCTAAATACTTTTGCTCAAACAGGTTCGGGTTCGATTGAACAAACCTTTATTTTTCAATTAGCCGATAAAAAAGGGAAAAATTTAAACATTAATACAATCAAAAAACACAACGTCAAAGTCACGATAAAAGAAGCGAATAATCTGACTTACAATGGTTTGAGTATCAAAGGCGAATATGTGATTTCCAAAACAGGCGAACGCTATTATGGAGATTACAACGAAGTCGCATCAAGCAACCTTACGCTTATTTACGAATATGACAATGAAAAAATGACTGTCAAAATTAATCGTATTCAAGCCGTTTATTTTAAAATTTCCTCAATTCCTTTTAAAAGTGGATATTATACACTCGATTTGCAACCAGAATCGGATTTTATTAAAAAACTGGTCATTAAACCGATTGATTGGACATATTCAAAAGTAATTTTTGAGGAAGTAAAGAAAGTAAAAGCATATTAAAATATTCAATTCAGTAAAATCAATTAGAAATCAATTAGAAATCAATTCATTGTGAATAAAATCATTAAAAAATTTCATTAAAAAATTTCATTAAAAAATTTCATTAAAAAATGGACAATATTAAAGTTAGAAAAACTAAAAAAGTATCAAAAGGAGAAATTCTTTTAAATTCAGGAGATGTAGCGATGTAGCTTTATATGCTTATAAAATAGAAAGCGGCTGCTTAAAAAGTTATGTTATTGACAATACAGGCAAAGAACACATTTTGCAATTTGCACCCGAAGGCTGGTTGATTTCAGATATGGATAGTTTTACAAACGGAACACCTTCTAATATCTTCATTGATGCAATTGAAGATAGTGAAATTTCAATTATTTCAAAGTTTGATTATAGAGACTTTCATTCTTTAGAAAAAGAAGCTTTGATAGAAATGAGTATTAAGTATCGAAATAATTTAATTGCAACCAATAAAAGAATCATTAGCCTATTAAGTGCAACTGCCAAAGAACGATATGTAGAATTTACACAAACTTATCCTACTTTGGTACAACGACTTCCTTTAAAGTTGATTGCGTCTTATATTGGTATTACACCTGAGTATTTAAGTGACCTACGAAGAAAAATCGCAAAAAAATAATCTCCAAAATTCATTTCTTAAACTACCTTAATTTTTATCGTTTAAATTGTATTCATATTTGCATTATGATTAATTTAATAATTCAAAAGATAAGAATATGAAACAATTTAGTTTTGCAATTTTGGTTGGAGCAACCATACTTTTTTCTGCGTTCACGGTTAACAATTCTATTAATTGGAAAATTACAGACGATTATTCCATCAAATTTAAAGGAACAGATGCTGAAGGTATTTTCAAAAAAATGAGTGGAGATATTTCATTCAACGAAAAAGATTTAACAACCTCTAAATTTGCAGTTTCCATAGATGTTGCGTCAATTAATACTGGCAACGGAATGAAAAACAAACACGCTGTTAGTAACAAATGGTTTGATGCTGAAAAATATCCATCAATTACGTTTACTTCAAGCAAAATTTCAAAATCCGCTAAAGGTTATAAAGTTGATGGAACACTTGAGATGCACGGCACTAAAAAACAAGTAAGCATTCCTTTTACATTCACATCGAATACATTTAAAGGTAAGTTTAGCGTAAATAGAATGGATTTCGGAATCGGCACGATGAAAGGCATGTCAAAGAAAGTTTCCAACAAAATCGAATTAGAAATCTCTGTACCTGTAAGCAAAAAATAAAATCATGAAAAATATTTTCATCCACGGAATTGTCGCTGGGGTTTTATCCGCTTTGGCAGGTGTCATTTATTTCAATATATACCAAACCGCATTTGGTACTGCTTTCGACTCGATTATCAACATTCCTGCGATTATTGGAGCATCAATTTTTGGTTGTATGCTAATGGCTGTAGGTTATTTTCTTCTATTCAAATTTAAAAAGGAAAACCTAACTGGTATATTAAATGTCATTATCGCAATATTGTCTTTTGCAAGTATTATCAGTCCGATAGGAATGAGTTTGCCACTTGACATTGATTTTCCTGAGATGTTTCCAGGATTAGTTGTACCGATGCACTTTTTTCCTGCATTAGCATTTTTTGCCATTGCACCTTTTTTTCAAAATAAAAACTAAATATAATAAAAATGGAAAATCAAAAAAATAATAAAGCAATCAATATCGCCCTTTGGGTCGTACAAGTATTATTAGGACTTATGTTCCTTATGGCAGGCGCAACGAAAACCTTTCAACCGATGGAAGTATTAGCCGAATCACTTCCGTGGGTAACAGAAACCTCTTCGGCATTAGTTCGATTTATTGGAATTAGTGAATTATTAGGTGGAATCGGTTTATTATTGCCATCAATATTACGTATTAAGCCATTTTTAACCGTTTGGGCAGCAATAGGTTTAGCTACAATTATGCTTTTTGCCGCTATTTTTCATGGTTCAAGAGGAGAGTTTTCTGCTATTGGAATAAATGCTGTTTTTATGGCTCTTGCAGGATTTGTAGCTTGGGGAAGAAGTAAAAAAGCACCTATTCTTCCAAAAGGATAATCGGCTTATAATATCATTTGAAGATTATTTAGAAAATGCTGTAAACGCTGTATTACAATTGTTTACAGCATTTTTCCAATAGTTCTTATTTTCAAAATAAATTTGCTATGCAACGAAAAGAATTTATTAAAACCATTTTCGGAACTTCAATTTTAATAACAATGGATGGATTTTCTACTTTAGCAAACGCTATGTCACGTCACAAACAAACTCATAATAACAAAACTGAATTTGCTTCTTATGGTGCTATTCATCTGAACAATACAAATCTTAAAAAATCTACTACTTTTTGGACAAAAATAGTAGGTATGAAAAAGCGAAAAACATCAGAAAATAGTGCTGAATTTGGAACAGAAACTAAAACACTTGTAGTCGTTCATCAAACAGCAACAACTGCTTACCAAAAAGGCTATAGTGGACTTTATCATTTTGCAATTCATGCCCCTAATGAAGCTGAATTTGCCAGTATGATTCACCGTTTGAATGTCAATAAATATCCTTATGCTCCTGTAGATCACACGATGTCAAAATCTGTTTATATAGATAATCCAGATGGCATTAACGTTGAGTTTACGTTAGAAACACCCGAAAGATTTAAAAGAGTAATCACGACAAGAGGATTGCAAATAGAAGGAACAGATGGTATTGTTCGTTCTGCTTCTGAACGATTGGATTTAGAGGAAGTACTAAAAGCATTAGTTGATAAAGATGTCCATAAAATCATTGATAAAGACACTTATATTGGGCATATTCATTTGTATGCCAATAACGTCCAAAAATCGAATGTTTTTTATAAACAACTCGGCTATATTCCTTTCAATTATTTACCACAATTTATGTACGCTGATTTGGGTGCAGGAGGTGATTATCAACATCGTATAGTGATGAATTCCTGGCATGGTCAAAACAGACCTTTAGCACCAAAAGGCAGTGCAGGATTAAAGCATTTTCAAATAAACTATAATACTAAAGAAAAACTTAGTGAAGCAATAGACAATATTTCTAAATACGAGGAAAAAAACGGAGAATATTGGCTTAATGATTCTACAGGTAATAAAATCTGCTTAGCTGTGAAAAAATAATTTATTTTAGAACGACACAAAAAGTCTTTAAAAACCTTGCAAATACTAATCTTGCAAGGTTTTTCATATTTTTGAGTTACCCACATAATACAGTAAATTAATAGAGATTATCGTAACAAAATAATTTTTATCATTTCGTCAATCTTGTTAAAATTACCACAATTCCTTTTAAAAGTGGCGAATATGTAATTGATTTGCAGCATGAATGGCAATTCATTAAAAAATTAGTCATTAAACCATCGAAGTGGAAAAAATCAAAGGTGATTTATGAAGAAGAGAAAAAGGTGAAAGGACATTAATAATAACGTCATATATTAAATTTTAATAAATCCACTACAATCTCCAAAGACAAGTAATTCCGTAAAAATATATAATCCGCAACTTAGATTATATAATAAAATTATACTTTTGTCGAGAATTCAAAATAGACTAAAATCATCTTGTTTATATTAAAACAAAATATATACATTGCAAAAAACAAATTAAAACAACGATGAAATTTTTTAGAAGTATCCGAAAAAAACTCTTATCTGACAATAAGTTTACCAAATATATAACTTACGCTTTTGGAGAAATAATTTTGGTTGTAATTGGTATTTTAATCGCTTTAAACATCAATATTCGTAACGAAGAAAAACAAAATAAGGTCATTATCAATAATGCACTTAGAGAAATTCAACATAATCTACTAACAGATATCGAACAAGCACGTGATGATGCGACCATGTATTTTTAAATTAGCCGCTATTAGGGACAGCATTGTATATGACCTTTGGACACCTGAAGATTATAATAAAAAACCAATTACGGACTTAGTTGGCTACTTTTCCTTTAAATTCATTATTAATGACGATGGATATCAAACATTGATGAATCATATTGATAAACTTCCATTAGAGTATGAAACTATTCTACAAGATTTAAGAAATCTGTACATCAAAGAAAAAACAAATATAATACAAGCAAACAATAGACTTGTAAGTGTACACTATGAAGCTGTAGATGAATTATATGAACAGGATTGGTATTTGCCTCCATATAGTGAAGAGAAAAATAAAAATAGATCCTCTTACTACATGAGTTCCGGTTATAAAAAGTATATTCTAAGTTATATGAATGATAGAGGAGTTTTACTTGATCACAGTCAAAATTTTCAAGTAAAAGCAGTAGAAACTTACCTAAGAATA
This sequence comes from Saprospiraceae bacterium, assembly GCA_045106825.1. Lineage (GTDB taxonomy): Bacteria > Bacteroidota > Bacteroidia > Chitinophagales > Saprospiraceae > CAWVWD01. The sequence continues at coordinate 7,595 of JBGCFH010000296.1, forward strand.
GACTCTTTATTAAATAATACTAAATCAACTTTGCCTAAAGAGTATTTAACTACTGTTACTGAAGAAGAATATGGTCAATACATGGGATTCTATGGTACTACTGATTCAACTTTCATATCTAAAATGTATATTCAAAATGATGAACTATACTCTTTAACAGATAGTTTAGTAGAAAAACATCACAAGATAAATGATAATTTATTTATTGTTTTTGATCAAGAGAGAAACAATGATTTCTACATTTGGAAATTTACAGGAAACGACATAAAGGATTATAGGATTGAAATATTAGCACCATTCAAAGTAAAACTTACAAAATTAGATAAGTAGAAATCTCTTGCTGTGCGTTTGAGGAATGAAATCATTTAATTTAGAAATCTGAAAACTTCGGAAATTTTTATGAAAAATTGATATAATCTTATTTTTACATCAAATGTCACTATCCTTACTAAATGCTACTTTGATTAAGAATAATTCTAAAATTGTGGTAATTCCTTTTATATATTGTAATTCTTCCATTGATTTGTATTCTAAATAGAAAAAGAGATTAAAATCAGCATTTTTCAGCGTCATCAGCGAATCAATCACGAACCACAAATAATCATGGAAGAATTACAACAACAATTAACAGGCGAATTACACTACGACAACTTAATGCGAACATTATACGCAACCGATGCGTCTGTTTATAAAATGTTACCACAAGCCGTTGCCTTACCGAAAACTGTGGAAGACATAAAGACATTAATCCATTATGCTCGTACACACAACACGTCCTTAATTCCTCGAACAGCAGGAACATCACTCGCAGGACAATGCGTTGGTGACGGAATTGTGGTCGATGTATCGAAACATTTTACAAAGATTTTGGAAATCAACACCGAAGAACATTGGGTTCGAGTCCAACCTGGCGTTATTCGGGATGAATTAAACGCATTTCTAAAACCTTATGGCTTTTTCTTTGGACCAAATACTTCAACTGCCAACCGTTGTATGATTGGCGGAATGGTTGGTAATAATTCTTGTGGTTCAACTTCAATTGTTTATGGTTCGACTCGTGATCATACGTTAGAATTAAAAACGATTTTAAGCGATGGCAGCGAAGTTATATTTAAACCTTTATCCTTATTAGAATATCAAAACAAACTCAAAACCAACGGTTTAGAAGGTGATATTTATCGCTTTTTCCATGATAAATTAAGTAACGAAACGATACAAAATCAAATCCGAACTGAATTTCCAAAAGCCAATATTCAACGTAGAAATACAGGTTATGCCGTAGATTTATTATTGGAAACAACGCCTTTTACTGATACTTCCGAAGCCTTTAATTTTTGTAAATTATTAGCTGGTTCAGAAGGAACATTAGCATTTACGACCGAAATCAAGTTGAATATTTCGCCATTGCAAGAACCTGAAATTGTGGTCGCTGCTCCGCATTTTTCGAGTATTCGAGCAACGACACAAGCGGTTTTAACTGCCATGAAACACAAGCCATCAAAGTGCGAAATGATGGATGATTTGATTTTGCAATTGACAAAAGACAACATCGAACAACAAAAAAATCGCTTCTTTATCAATGGCAATCCCGAAGGTATGTTGATGGTGGAGTTTCGAGGGAAAACATTAGCGGAAGCGGAAGCAAAAGCCGATGCGATGATTGCCGACATGAAGGCAAACGGAGAAGGTTACGCATTTCCAAAAGTCTATGGAAAAGACACGAACAAGGTTTGGAAATTGCGAAAAGCTGGTTTAGGAATTTTGGCGAATATTCCTGGCGACCCGAAAGCGGTTGCGTGTATCGAAGATACTGCGGTTGCCTTGGAAGATTTGCCCGATTATATTGATGATTTTACCAAAATGATGGACGATTTTGGTCAAAAAGCAGTTTACTACGCACACGCTGGCGATGGTGAATTGCACTTACGACCTGTTTTGAATTTGAAAAAGGCAAAAGACATTCAACTTTTTCATGACATCACGGAAGAAACGGCAAAATTGGTTAAAAAATATCGAGGTTCATTTAGTGGCGAACATGGCGACGGACGAGTTCGTGCCGAATTTATACCATTAATGGTTGGCAAAGAAAACTATGAACTCTTCAAAGAAATCAAAGCAATTTGGGATAAAAACGGCATTTTTAATCCGAACAAAATTGTCGATGCTGACCCAATGAACACCAATTTACGCTACGAACCCGAACAAGAAACGCCACAATTTGACACCGTTTTTGATTTCGATAAAGAAGGTGGAATTTTACGAATGGCAGAAAAATGTAACGGTTCCGGCGATTGTCGAAAGTTGAGCCTTTCGGGCGGAACAATGTGTCCGAGTTATCGTGCAACCCGCAACGAAAAGGAAACAACACGAGCAAGAGCCAATACGTTACGCACCTTTTTGACACAAAACGCCAAAGACAATGCGTTCAATCATCCTGAACTTAAAGAAGTGATGGATTTGTGTTTGTCATGCAAAGGTTGTACGTCCGAATGTCCATCAAACGTAGATATGTCAACGATGAAAGCCGAATTTTTGCATCAATATCAAAAAGCAAATGGCATTCCGTTGCGGTCTTGGGCTTTCGCCAATATTAGTAAAATCAATAGTTTGGGTTCGTACATTCCGAGTGTGACGAATTTCTTTTTAACCAATTCTATCACAAGCGGAATAGCGAAAAAAATCCTAAATGTCGCACCAAAACGAACCTTACCAACTTTACAAAAAACGACGTTAAGACGTTGGTTTAATAAAAATCAACCGAAGCCAAACGGTAAAATCATTTCTACCGTTTACTTATTTTGTGATGAATTTACCAACTTCAACGATACAGAAATTGGGATAACAGCCGTGAAGTTATTAACTAAATTAGGCTACGAAGTCAAAATGGTCAAACACGAAGAAAGTGGTCGAGCTGCGATGTCAAAAGGCTTACTCAAAATGGCTCAAAAATGTGCGAAAGCTAATGTTGAAACATTCAAAACTATCATCACGGCAGAAACGCCTTTAATCGGTATCGAACCGTCAGCAATTTTATCTTTCCGTGACGAATATCCTCGTTTAGTCGATAAATCACAACAGGAAGCCGCCAAAAACTTAGGCAAAAACGCCTTATTGATTGACGAATTTCTATCACAAGAAATCCAAAAAGGCAATATCACGTCCGCACAATTCACCAACAAAAAACAACATATCAAACTACATGGACATTGCCATCAAAAAGCCTTGTCATCGGTCGAACATACGGCATTTCTTTTGGCTTTACCCGAAAACTTTACGGTCGATATTATTCCGTCAGGTTGTTGCGGAATGGCTGGTTCTTTCGGCTACGAAGCGGAACATTATGACATCAGTATGCAAGTCGGTGAAGATGTGCTGTTTCCTGCGGTTCGTGCTGCGAAAAAGGATACGATTGTGGTGGCTGTGGGGACGAGTTGTCGGCATCAGATTGCGGATGGAACTGGGAAAGAAGGGAAGCATTCGGTTGAGGTTTTGTGGGAGAATTTGTTGTAATTCAAAAAAAGAAATATATTTAATCCAAAACACCTAAACTTATGAATGATACAATAACATGTCCTTATTGTGCAGAGGAAATAAAAAGAGCTGCGATACTTTGTAAACATTGTAAAACTAAATTTACAATTGTTCAGATTGAAGAAGCGAGGGAAACTGGCGAAATGTCAATTAATCCTAAACGAAGAACCGTTAAACAGAAAAAAAATACTAGTACTACTCAAGAATACAATGTAAGCTTAGGAAAGGAAGGTGATAATTCTGATATAATTACAGGTATACTTACTATGTTAGCCATTCTTGTTACACTTAATCTTATGTTTTCTTGGGTTTATATTCCAATTATTGGACTTGTATTAACCTGTATGGCGGCAGCAACTCTTATCAATATTAAATCTTTTGATTGTCATTCATGCGGAGAGTTAGTTAGCTTAGCATCTAATGAAAAAACTAAAGTTTGTGAAAAATGTAAAGCTAAATACAATGTTGAATGGAATAAGGACAAAACACTAAGAGAGAGTTTTTCTAAATTTCATAAATTTTTTTCCTATATAATCGGTTTTGCTTTTCTCATTGCATTAGTTACGACTGTTTTTTCTGATGATAAAACGGATAGCAGTGAAGTGAAAGACGAAATTACTCAAAGCGAATCAACCAAAAGATATAAAGAATGGAGAGAAAAAGTAGAGGAAAAAGAACAAGAAATTTTAGATAAAGCAGTTTCTTCATCTTTTCCTGCAAAACTGATTGTATTTAATAATATTTCGGAAACATTACAAAAGTTAAGTAATATTGGAGTAGGCTCAATGGGTGCGTGGAAAAGTGATGGAGCAGGAGGATATTTTAGTTTAACAGATTATTACAGATTAGATAATAATGGTTTAGGTAACAATATTGCGATTTATGCAACAAGTGAGAATGTCAATTATATTGATCAACTTAATGTACATCTAAATATCAATACGCCACAATTAAAAAATGATGCAGTCAAAATTTTTAATGAAGTTTTGAAAAGAGTATTTAAAATTATCAATAAAGATTATACCAATCAAATGGCATCAAATGTTCGGAATAAACGAAACTTCAAAGTAGAATTAGAAGATTGTTTCGTTGAATTTAAAGTTGTTAATTCCAAAATAGATGCGTACGATATTGTGATTGATACGAAACTTGCAAAATGATTTTTTGGTAAAACAGTGTCGGTTCTCCGAACCTCAAAAACTTCTAACAAAACAATCAAGCTACAAACAGCATCGGTTCGCTGAACCTTAATCGTCCTGACGTGATTTTATATTTTACGTTCATTCGTCAAGGTTCAGCGAACCGTAACCGTTTGTAGAAAAATGGAATGTTTGATTATTTTTGAGGTTCAGAGAACCGACACCGTTTTTTGTAATCTTTCTACTTTTTCCAAACTAACCGAACTCAAACCCACCAAAAAATCGTTATATTAGCTAAAAATTAAAAATGATGGAAGCAAAAGTCTTAACCATAAAATTCCCTATCTTTACAACATCACAATCAATTTAAAACATGAAAATAAAAACACTTTCATATTGGGATAATACTCGAAAATGGTATTTTGAAGATATACATTTTTTTGATTTGACGTTGTTAGTTGGTGCTTCGGGGGTTGGGAAGACACAGATTTTGAGTGCGATAAGTAATTTAGCTGCATTTGCTAATGGAGAATTATTGAATGGAGTTGAATGGGAAATGATTTTTGAAAATGATGGTAAAGAATACTTATGGCAAGGAAAAACAGAAATTATAGACCAACGCAATTATTATCTTCAAATATTACTGAAGAATGATAAAAACGTAGTAAGTCCAAGGGTAATTAATGAAAAAATTTTCATTAATAAGAATTTAATAGCGGAAAGAACTTCTAAAAAAATTATCTATAAAGGGGTAGATATGCCTAAACTTACTTCAAGCGAAAGTCTAATAAATATCTTTCAAGAAGAGAGTGACTTTAACTCATTACATAAACATTTGAAAAATATTGTTTTCAGAGATTATACACAAAAAGCATCGGGCTTTCTTGATATATTTTTATCCTTTGACAGAGAAATCAATAGTGAAGATTATGAAACATTAGAAAATATAAGGAATAGTAATTTGTACACAGTTCAAAAATTATATTATATATATGAAAATGTACCAAAAATATTTTCTAAAATTGTCGATTTATACAAAGATATTTTTCCTCAAATTGAAAAAGTAAAGTTTGAATTAATAGATGATAGAATTCTCCATTATTTAACTCCTGCTTTACAATTCAAAGAAACAGGAGTAAACAGATGGATTCCTGCAGACGAAATTTCATCTGGAATGCTTAGAACATTCCTACACATCGCAGAAATGTATTTACTAAAAGATGGAACAGTAGTCTTAATTGATGAATTTGAAAATAGTTTAGGTGTCAATTGCATCAATGTTTTGACGGAAGATTTGATTTATGAAAATAGTCGTTTGCAGTTTATCGCTACAAGTCATCATCCGTATATAATTAACAAAATTCCTTATAATTATTGGAAAATTATCACTCGAAAAGGTGGACAAATTAAGACACACGATGCGACTGATTTTAATTTAGAAGCCTCAAACCATGAACGATTTATCAATTTAATTAACTTGCCACAGTACAAACGTGGCATTGAAAGTTTAGTCTAAATGAACCTTTATATTTTGGTGGAAGGTGCAGAAACCGAACTACAATTATATCCCAAATGGTTTGAATATTTGTTGCCTCAACTTAGCCGTGTTTATGCTTTTACGCAAGTTTCTAAAAATTCCTATTATATTTTTAGTGGAGGTGGCATTCCATCAATTTACAATCATGCCGTTAATGCGATTAAAGATATTAACAGTTTAGGTGATAAACACGATTATTTTATTGTGGCGTTAGATGCTGACGAAGTTAGTCCTCAAAGACGAATTGAAAAGGTTTGGGAAAGAATTGAGGAAGCAAAAATTGAATTGAATAATAATTGTCAAATGGAGATTATTATTCATAATCGTTGTGTAGAAACGTGGTTTTTGGGCAATCGAAAAGTGTATAAACGAAATCCGCAAGGAGAACGTTTTTTGGCATTTTCAAAGCATTATAACGTTGAGGAAAACAACCCTGAATTGATGGAAAAAATGCCGAAGTTTGCAACAACTGCTCAGTTTCATGAAACGTATTTACGAGAAATGTTGAATGAATATAATATTCGCTACCGAAAATCTCGACCAAATGAAGTTTTGAAACCGTATTATTTGGAGGAATTGATGAAACGTGTGGAAGATGAACCGACACATTTAGAGAGTTTTTCCAAGTTTTTGGAGTTGGTTAAAGTGATTGAAGAAAAAATTAAAACTAACGCTTAAGTCAAGGTTCATCGAACCGTAACCGTTTGTAGAAAAATGGAATGTTTGATTATTTTTGAGGTTCAGAGAACCGACACCGTTTTTTGTAATTTTCCGCTTTTCCCAATCTCACCGAACCCAAACCCACCAAAAAATCGTTATATTTGAATAACCATAAACAAAAAATCATTCAACCAACTATCATAACAATAGTAGAAAAGGCGGAAGTTTTACAATTTTTTATTCAAGAAAAGATTAATCATAGTAAACGGTCTTCTTATAAAAATCAGACAAGCTGATTTGAGGTATTTTTCGACAGGATAAACAAGATTTTACAGGATTTTTGCTCTGCAAAATCACATAATCCTGTATAATTCTGTTTATCCTGTCAAAAGATACATTTTGACTTGTCGAAATTAGTCATTTTTGATGCAATTTATTTTTATAGGAAAACCGTTATAAGCTGTAATTCAACAAGTTGACTTCTTTTAAGATAAACCTTATAGAAATTTAAAGTTCTATGATTTAAATATGATTTACAAATCGGTTATCATCTTCTATATAAAACTCAAAACCGAAATATTTTCATCAATAGGAATATTTTCTTTTTACTTTAAAGATTTTTGACTGCCGTAAAGTCTTAATTCGGCAACTAAAATAGCCACTACTATAATATTAAACTTTTCCCTTGTTCCGCAGTTTCCACATCAGGCAAAATATCACAATTATCCCAAATTCCAGTTTTTAAAGTTTCAGAATATGCACGAGGCAAACAATTGTCATTCATTAAATCATGAGTCGTTTGAAAATCATATTCAAACGAATGGTGTTCAAATCGAAACGGATTTTCGTCAACAATCATATACCAAACCTTTGTTGTTCCATCGTTTGCAGGCATTCCGATAACACCAGCATTGAGCCAATATTTATCATCTCGAACATCAGAAAATGGCAATCCACAATGTCCACCGAAAATTACATCAACATTCGCAGCGTCAAAATTTTGTTGTTTAATTTTCCAATCGGTTGAGCGAAAAACATAACCCGACGTTTCAAAATAACTACCATGAACGACAAGACAACGTTTTCCACCAAAATCAAAAGTTAAATGATCTGGAAGTGTTTCCAACCATTGTTTACTCGCTTCACTTACCTTGCGTTGTGCATACGGAAACCATTGTTTTGAAAAAATATCACAACGAGAATCATCATCAAAGTTACAGCCACAATCCTCCGCATCATCACGCAATTGAATTTCTACATTCCCCAAAATCGTATGAATTCCCCAATCTTTCACCGTTTGCAAACATTGCTCAGGTTCAGCACAATACGCTACAATATCACCGGTACAAATAATATTTGAAGCCGAAATATTTTCTGCTTTCGCAATTTCCATCATTTTTTCTAATGCTTGAAAATTGCTGTAAATCCCACCGAAAATGAGCATTTTACCTGAAAGATTTCCTATATGTTGCGTTGTTTTTTGCATATCGAATTGATGTAATGGAAACACGGATTTGACGGATTGAACGGATGCAAAGGGATTTTTTTTCTTTTCATTTTTAATGAAAATATTTTTGAAAAATACATTTTCACAAAGTAAAAATCAAAAAATCCGTTCAAATCCGTTGCATCCGTCAAATCCGTGTTCCCATCACAAACCACTATTTCAAATCGTTATTAAATATTTTTCGTTGAACGACAGGTTTCTTGCCGAAACTCATTAACAAACCAACTTCTATTTTTGTTGATTTCAAATAATTATATAATTGTAATCCATGTTCTTTTGCCAATGGACAAGCCTTTAATTCTAAAATAACTTTATCTTCTACAATAATATCAGCATAAAATTTTCCAACATTATGTTTTTCATAATAAACTGGAATTTGCTGCTGACTTTCACATTTTAATTCTCGATTTTTGAGTTCAATGAGCATGGCTTTTTCGTAAACACTTTCTAAAAATCCAAAGCCTAAAGTGTTGTAAACTGTGTAAAAGGCATTGATGATTTCATCGGTTAATTCTTCGTGTAACATTGGAAATCTTATTTTAGTTAAAAATAGCAATCTACGAATTTTCTTTTGAACGAAACACGGATTGAACGGATTAAACAGATTTGAACGGGTTTTTCTTTTCATTGAAATGAAAAGTTTCATAAAATCACATTTTCACGAAGTGAAAATCAAAAAAAATCCGTTTGCATCCGTCAAATCCGTTCAATCAGTGTTCC
>JBGCFH010000297.1:0-3946 GCA_045106825.1 Saprospiraceae bacterium
TCACGCAGATTTTTTTTGATAAAAAAATGATTTTGTTAATGAAAAATCTGCATAAATCTGCGAAACCTGCGTGAGATGATTGTTTTGCAAGGCAAAACGCAATATTTTCGTTTTTAAATTTAATATCAGCGAAACATGAATGTAAAGAAAGAAAAACCTAAACAAAAATACAAGATTAAAATTAGTACGTCAAACGGGCTAATCACTAATCACTAATCACTAATCACTAATCACAAAAAATGAAAAAAGTAGGAATCGTTGGTGGCGGACAATTAGGTAGAATGTTGATACAAGCAGCAACAGATTGGAATTTGGAAATTCACATTCTTGATCCTGATGCGAATGCACCTTGCAAAGATATTGCACATCGTTTTGTTGTCGCAGAACGTACTGATGCAGATGCCGTTTTTGAGTTTGGAAAAGATTTGGATGTTGTGACGATTGAGATTGAAAACGTTACGGTGGAAGGATTACAGCGATTAGCAGATGCAGGAGTTGAAGTTTATCCGCAACCAAATGTGATTCAAACGATAAAAGATAAACGGTTACAAAAGCAATTTTATTTAGATCATAATATTCCGACTTCTCGTTTTATTTTGACAGAAAATAAAGCCGATGTAATAGCAAATGCCAACTTTTTACCAGCTTTTCAAAAGTTAGGAACTGGCGGTTATGATGGTCAAGGTGTTCAAAAATTAGGAAGTAAAGCGGATTTGGATAAAGCCTTTGATGCACCTGGTTTGTTAGAAAAAGCAGTTGATATTGAAAAAGAAATTTCAGTTATCGCAGCGAGAAATAAAAATGGTGATATTTCGATTTTCCCAACTACAGAAATGGTTTTTGACCCAAAATATAACTTGGTCGATTACTTATTATCTCCAGCTCAAATCTCGCCGTTAATCGCTGCACAAGCAGAAGCGATTGCGGAAAAAGTGATTTTGGCGTACGACATGATTGGTATTTTGGCGATAGAAATGTTCTTGACAAAAGACGGCAATATCTTAGTCAACGAAGTCGCACCTCGACCACACAACAGTGGACATCAAACCATCGAAGGTAACTTCACGTCACAGTTTCAACAGCATTTACGCTCGATTTTGAATTTGCCTTTAGGCAATACCGAAATCCGTACACAATCGGCAATGGTGAATGTCATCGGTGCAGAAGGTTACAAAGGCGATGCTCACTACGAAGGCACGGAAAAACTTTTCGATATCGACGGAACATACTTACATCTTTATGGTAAAAAACTAACAAAACCTGGTCGTAAAATGGGACATATTACGATTTTGGATGAGGATTTGGGGAGTTTGAAAGGGAAGATTGAGGTGGTTAAGTCGGCTTTGGTGGTGAAGACGAAATGATAACAATTGTTATCTAAAAAATCCTGTCAGGTTTTCAAAACCTGACAGGATTTTAGCATTACTAAATAATTGCAAAACCTCTATGTTTTCTTACATAGAACAGCCTATATATACATAATTACTTTTTTGATTTGTTATTATTTTTGACCTTATTTTTAATACTATAAGTTATAGATAATATTTCATCGTTTGGTATTTCTATCATTTTGTTATTATCAATTTTTAAATATATATATTCCTTAGTTCTAAGAAACAATGAACCATTAATATGTAATTTACAATCCTCATTTTCTTGACAATTTTTTACAATCATTACTGGATAATCTCCACCGTATTTAGTTTTGAATAAATAAGATTTAATGTTTTCAGAACTCCCGAAAAAACTAAAACAATTCATAATTATTACCACGAAAAAAATTAGGTTGAGAGTACCAAGTGTACTTTTATTTTTAGAAATATAAGGAATTAAAACTAATATATAGAATAATGCAGTAAGTCCTATCGGAATCAAAATTATTTTATCTTCATTCCATGACACTCTTCCATCTAAAATTGATTGAGTCATAACAGAAATCAAAAAGAATCCTGCGAGAGAGAAAAATATAAAGAAGATAACGTTAAAAAAAATTCGGTTGATAAATGGAATTTGTTTTGAAAAAGATTCAGCTACATCGAAGTGTGCAAGAAAACTTTTACTTAGTAATATTAATACGATAGAGAAAAGTACTATTAATACACCACTCAAGAAAATAATTCCAAAAGAAACAATATTAATGGTAGGATTCAAAATATCTAATCCTTCTGCTGGGACTCTGATTCCTTCATTTGAACAATAATAATAAAGTCTATAATGGATAATATATGTGAACCATTTATTTCCTATAATAGCACTTAATATTGCTCCTGCAAGTAACTTAAGTCCTAATGCCATAGGAGGAGTATATTCTTTTAGAATTTGTAAGATGTTATTTTTTTTATTGTTTTGCATTATTATTTTGTATTTGATTAGAGTTCTCAAATGATAACTTTTCCGTATCAGTTTAATGAGCCGATGTAAAAAATAAATGTTACTAAATTTAAATTTCATAATGAACTCATAGATAATTAGTTATGGGGAATTTTTAATGCTATTTGAAAAATTTACACTGGCTCATTAAACATGATACCAAACAAAGATAGTCAAAAAAAGAGGAATGATATGTAAAATGAAAATAAACAAAACAAAACAAAACAGGCATCAACCAAAGTCAAAGCCTATTCCAAAAAAAAACAAAAACATCACCAAATCAACTCAAAATCAACGTATAAGGATTAGCAATTGACCGTTTTCCAAACCGTTTCAAAAGAGCCAATTCATTACGTTTATCAATATTTTCCTTTGATAAAATTTCTTTAATCGCAGGTTGTCCTAAACCTGGAATACGAATTTTGAAAAAAGGCCATAAAGATTCGCTTGTATATTTTTTATCTAAATTAGGAAAACCCGGAATAGAATATAAGTCGCTTTTATTTTTAAAGGCTTCGGAATAATAAAAAGACCAAATTCCTTCACGACATTCCAAATATCCAATTTCGATGTTCTCTAATTTTAAGACAAATTTTTCTTGTGCTTCATCAGGAAGATAAAGCTCGACTTCGTTTTTTTCCTTACGAAACAGCCGATGTATAAAATTTTTAAATTTATTGCTCATCATATCGTTGTTAATTTACGTAAGTTATTAAATCTTGTGTTAATTATCAACTTCACAAGTTGATTTCGCTCATTGATAAAAAATCTTGCAAATTCATTATTATACATTTCTAATACCAATTGCTGATTATTAAACGATAAAAGTTTGTTTATAGTTTCTTGATATTTAGGATATTGTACATATATATGTGTAACAAGATCAAAGTGATTGATATTCGCATTGCCTTCAATGCTGATTCGAGGACTTGCTTTTTTGATATATTTATCAATCTTTTTTCCACCTTGTTCATAATTTTTTAGATGTCGTTTTAAGGCTTCATCGCTCCAATTCCACATTAAACCTCGTGCAGAATCATAAATTGGAGCAAAGTAAGGTGAGTTTCCACTTTTTTTAATTGGTCGAATAACTGCCCAATTATAAAAATGTCTGTCATTGTTTCCTGTAATCGCATCAAAGACAATTAGTTTTACCAATTCTGTTAATAACTGCTCATAATTATTAGGAAAAATGGTTTTGACAGCTTCCGATATAAATTCAAAACTAAATAATTCTCTTGCTGATTTTTTATCGTTGGCTACTTTTTTTGCAAATTCAATATCTTCTAAATATTCACCACAAATTTCTGCACCGTGAATCATTACTTCTTCTGACGGATTCAAAAAATATTCACTCAAAAACCGAATTTGGCTATTAGCTTTAACCAATTTTACCTTGTTCATCTTTAGTCCTAAAACTTGTCCAATTCTATTGACTAAAAACTCAATTACGGATTCGTGAGGATACCATTTCTCCGCAGATTTAGCAATGTATTTTTTCCAAGTTTTGGGATTATTTTTGAAAACATTACTTTTTGATTCATAAAAGTAAGCCAGAATAAACTGTTTTGGTGCA
>JBGCFH010000298.1:0-3361 GCA_045106825.1 Saprospiraceae bacterium
AGCTCTTTTATCCTTTATTGATTCGAATAGTTTTTGTAACTTTTCTATCTCATTATCCATTGAGATTTTCGAACGTGCTGATTGATATTTCCGTTTCATTACGCTATTTTAAGCTTTTTTTTCCATATGGGGAATTGCTGGATTATTATATCGTTCATCAGTAACAAATTGATTATCAGTCAATGTGCGTAAGAAAGCGACCAAAGCAGCTCGTTCTCCATTATTGAAATTGCCATGACGAACTTGATTTCCTTGTCGAAGTTGATTCGATAAATTCGGATGATTTTGAACGCCATCACTATAATGGTCAATGACTTCTTCCAAAGTCGCAAAACGACCATCATGCATATAAGGTGCAGTCAACTCAATATTACGCAAGGAAGGTACTTTAAAATCTCCAAAATCATTTGGATTTCTGGTGCGTTCTCCAACGCCTTTATCTGCATAAACTAAGTCTAAACCATTATTTCGAGCATTTGGTCCGACGAATGATTCTGTTCCATGACAATTATCACAATTGGTACGATTACTGAAAAATAAGGCTTTTCCTTGATTCTCTTGATTTGTAAAGTTCGGAAAATTATCCCGAGGATTATTCACTTGACTTCTTCCAGTATCATACTTTGAGTTGTACGATAGCATCGAACGAATAAACTGCGATAATGCCAACGAAATCCTATCCGAGTTTACTGTTTCATCACCAAACGCCTCTTGAAATAATATTCTATAATAGGCTTCTTGTTCGACTCTTTCGACGACTTCACCCAAAGTCATTCCCATTTCGACAGCATCTTGAATTGGTTCTAAAACTTGATCTTCCAACGTATTTGCTCGTTCGTCCCAAAAGAAATGACCATTGTTATAAAACTTCGCATTTGCCAAACCCATTGAGTTGCGACCTATCAAGCGACCATCAAAACCTGTACTAAATGCAGCATCATCAGAAAAACCATTTTCGGCTTCATGACAAGATGCACAAGCAATTGTTTGATTACGAGATAGTTTTTTGTCATAAAACAAGACTCTACCTAACGTTGCTCCCCAATCAGTCACTTGATTACCGTTTGGTGTATTATCAATATTATTATCCTGATTAAAATAATTCGGTAAGTTAATATTCGCATAATTCAGAGGCGTAGCAGGTAAGTCAACGATATTGCTATAATCCAAAATTGAAGTTTGTGTATTTGGAGTGACAGGATTTGTTGGATTTGTTCCACCATCATCGTTGTCAATATTATCTCCACAGCTACTAACCAAAATAGTTAGTAGCAGCATAAACATGAGTTGCTTCATAGTTTGCTTGTTTATGAATTATCAATGCTAAATGCTAAAGGCACTCAACAGAAATGATTCAAATTAATTGATGTTTTGTGAATGTTTTTGTTTGTTTACTTTAATATGACGAAAGGGGAATGGATCACTTGCGGCTTTTTGGGAAAATTTTTGACTTTTAGGAATCTTGTAACAACACCTGAACACGACTTTTGCCGTGTCCAGGTGTTGTTTTTGTTGGGCGTTCGCTGTTGGCTTTTTTTAATTTATTTGTTCGAGATTATTTGATTTTGCTGTAATCTTCTGTTTTTGATTAAAATTCTGAAGTAAGGACATTTGCCATTAATTGATAAATCCTTTTCATCATTTCCTTTTCTAAATTTTATTATTTCAAATTGGTCAGGGTTAAATTTATGTAAAAATGTTATCGGAACACCCATGAATCCTTTATAATCCATTGGTATATCTTTGGTTTTATTCACATTAATACCATTATAATTATCATATTTTAGATATTGGCTTTCATTTCCATAATATGCTTTTGACAGAACTATATCTTCATGCCGTTTAGATGTATCTAAATTTGTTAACCACAAACAGTTATTTGGAGAAACTATTCTGTTCCCAAAGTTATCAATACGAGCTTCTGTGCCATAAAGTTCATAATGCTCAGGAACTATAAAACCCGAAATACCTCTTCCCAAATTTATTCCTAACCAAGCCTTGTTTTCTTTAATTAATTTGAATATCTCTTTATAAGTTATAGCGTTTATATTACCAATTATCAAAAACTTCTTATCATATTTTATTAATTGAGCAACATATTCTCGAAATAATGAAAACGGTGGATTAGTTACAACAATATCGGATTGTTTTAAAAGTTCAATGCTTTCTTTACTTCTAAAATCTCCATCTCCTTTAAAATAAACTATATCAATTTTATTTTTACTCGTTGTGCCTTTTTTGACTTTCTCGCCTTCGTATTCAAAGTAAAATCCATTTTCAGTCTTTTTACTGCTGAATAAATCTATCTCTTGATTTCTGTAACAAGCCGCTATTAATTTTTTTAATCCTAATTTTTTGAAGTTAGAATAAAAATATTTAAAAAAGTTACTAACTCTTGGATCATCACAATTACAATAAACTACTTTGTTTTTAAAATGATGTTCATAATGTTTTAATTCACTTTCAATATCTGAAAGTTGTGTATAAAATTCATCACTTTTTGATTTTTTAGCTTTTTGTAGTAATTTATTAGATGCTTTTCTTGCCATTGTCAACCTGTATTACTTTAATAAATAAATAAATAGATATTCGTTATTTAGTTTTCGTAAGTTGAGTAAAAATATCACTTCCCAATACTTTAAGAGAAGTTTTTGAAATATCAATCATAGTCTCAAACATTTTTTTCTTATCCCATTTTTCTCCGTTTCCCTGAGTATAAATGGAAGTTGCTTGAAGCATAATTGTTTTATTTTTATGTTTGACAAATTTATTTTCACATAAATTAGTGTTTATTGGCATTCCATAATTTGCAGCCGTTAATCTATCTAATCTATTTAACATTCCCGAATTGTATTCAAGATTTACAATTCTACCATCTGGTCTTTTAATTGAAATAGTTTCTGTTAAAAAGTTTGAACCCTCAAGAAATAAGAGATAAGGAAAATGAGATTCAGACAACATAAAATTAGCAACTTCTGATATATTTTTATGTGACCTTTCTATTGCATTGCCTGCTGCCATCAAGTCTTGATTGTTTTTCTTTCCGACTAATTTACCAATTTTGATATTTTCAATATCTTTTCCTTGATGTTTAGCTTCTGATACTAAAATAATTCTCCAATGACCATTATCGTCTTTCACTTCTATTATTCCACCATCTGGTCTAATACTTGAATTTGATACAAAAAGAGTTTGCCCTAATTCAGGGTCAATTTTCTTTAATAGAGTTGTCAAATTATAAAAATTATAAATTAATAAATTTTCTTATAGTTATATAAAGCAGTTGCAGCAAGCATTACATCATCTTTCCATCCTTCTTTTCGACCTCTAAACCTATCACTAACAATTTTTGAAATCTTAA
>JBGCFH010000299.1:0-10900 GCA_045106825.1 Saprospiraceae bacterium
TTTATAGATTCATAAAGTGCAATTAAATCACTTTTTGTTTCTTTTTGAGCGTTTTTTCAGCAAAGAGTTATCTAAAGAGGCGGATTTTAATCCGTCTAAACGCACAATTTTGAGCTTTTTCATTTTGATGCGTTTGCCCTAAGGCTTTTTAGTTTTCTGAAAAATTTTGTGGATTTAATTTTTTAAAGAATCATATTTCTAAACTTCTCCTTTTAATTCCACAATAATTTCATTCTTACGATTCAAGATTTCATAAGGAGGATTGTAACCCAAAAGATAAAAATGATTCGTGTAATTAATCCCTTTCTTTTCTAATTCATCAATCAATTGTTGTTTATATTTTTCGATTTTTTCATCATTTGCCCAACCTCCAAAGCTAATTGCAGCAACGGTTTTTGCAGGTTCTTGTTTGAATTGAATTTGAGATTGATTTGGTTGAGGTAAGTTGTCTTTGTTAAACTTTTGTGGCACCATAAACATCATCGTCATCGAATCCTCCAACGTCATCGCAACTGGCGAAGTCATTGCTATTTTTTCATTCGTTGCGTTTCCACCAAAAATATATCCAGCTAAAATCGAAAATCCTGAACTTGATGCTTTTTCATATTCATTAGAGGACAATTTTACGGAAGTAAATAAACTCGCTTCGTAATTACGAATTTCAATATTATCATATTTTTTCACAACTTTGAATGGATACGTTTCGATATTTTTTTGACTACTCATGGCAAATATTTGTATCGCAAGGAATACTGCAACGACGATTCCTACTATTATTAAAATAACATTCATTATTTTCATTTTTAATCTATTTTAAAATTTAGATTGTTTAAACAGTAGATTGTAATTTTAGTTGTAATTTTAAAAACCTCTTAACAAATGAACTTAAATCAAATCACCGTTCCGTCAGTAGATTTAGCGAAGTCGATTCCGTTTTATGAAACTTTAGGTTTGAAATTGATTGTCAAGGCGTTACCACATTATGCACGTTTTGAATGTCCAGATGGAAATGCTACTTTTTCAATTCATCAGGTACAATCATTGCCTAAAGGTGAAGGCATTTATGTTTATTTTGAATGTACGAATTTGGATAAATTGGTAGAAGAATTAGTACAAAAAGGAATCAAATTTGATGAATTACCGAATGATAAATCTTGGCTTTGGCGAGAAGCGAGACTAAAAGATTTAGATGGTAATCAATTGATTTTATTCTTTGCAGGTGAGAATCGACTCAATCCACCTTGGCGAATTATTGATTAATCAAAAATTATTAACAACAAGCGTTAAACCTTTTGTACAATTCAATTATTTATAATTTCATTATCTTTTTTAAGAAAAATAATTGAATCATGTTTCACATTATGTTTGCGTTCTTATCACTCATTGTTCCAATAGAAAATAGCACAGCAACAAGCTCTATCACCTTGACAGTCAACAAAATAGAAACTCCAAAAGGTTACGTTGTGATTTCTTTGTATCGAAATAATCCAAAGGATTTTCCAGACGAATCAGCAATTTATAAAAAAATCAAAGTCAAAGCGAGTGGAAAATCTGTAAAATACACGTTCAAAAATTTGCCGAAAGGCGATTATGCGATTATTGCATTCCATGATAAAAATGCTGATGGAGATTGTAACACGAATTTTGTAGGAATTCCAACAGAAGGTTATGGATTTTCTCGAAATGTTCGACCAAAATTATCCGTTCCAAGTTTCAATGATGTAAAGTTTTCTGTTACAACACATAAAAATACTTCGATTGACTTGATTAATTAAGTAGAAAATATTTCACCAATAAAATCAACAAGATTATGAAACCAAGTTTCCGTTCAAGGCTAATATCAAGTGTTTTAAAAATATTCAACCTAAAAAAACAAGTCGAAAAACAATCAACTCAAAGTTTGATTAGACGGTCGAAAAAGGATTTTACACCAAAAATAATACACCGAAAATACACCGTCAAAACGCAAACGATTGACAATAAATCGGTCACAACTTTTGAGGATAAATACATTAAAAACACTCATTTATTTTTTCTTCATGGTGGAGCTTATATCTTCGAAGCTGGTTCGATTCATTGGGCTTTCTCCCAGAAAATATTGGATAAAATCCATTGTAGAATGACGCTAATAGATTATCCGTTAGCACCAGAACACGGTTATAAAGCGACTTTCAAAATGGTGAATAAAACCTATCATTCACTTCTTGAACAGTTTCCAAATGATGATTTTGTTTTTATTGGAGATTCTGCTGGAGCAGGTTTAGCAATGGGATTTTATCAACAATTACAACTCGAAAAAGCAACAAAATTACCATCTAAAATAATCTTGCTTTCACCTTGGTTAGATATAACGATGATGAATCCAGACGCTAAAAAACATGAAGCAACGGATTATCTTTTAACGATTCAAATGCTTCAAAACGCAGCGAATCATTACGCCAAAGGCGATGACCAAACGCAGTATTTATTGTCACCAATTAACGGTGATTTCACTAATTTTCCATCAACAATTGTATTCTATTCTGATTCAGAATTGTTTTATCAAGATTGTATCAAGTTAAAATCTATTGTTCGTCATAACGACAATTTTATTTTTAAAGAATATCACAACATGTTACATGATTGGCCAATGTTTCCAATTCCAGAAAGTGATCGTGTTGTAGAAGAGATTTGTGCGTTTATTGGATAAAAATAATAGGTCAATTATTTGATTGTCCCGATAAAATCAAACAATCATTTTATAAAAATCCAACAATCAAATACATCAAAGCTGCCAAACCTCCAGCCAACAAAGCATAAGGCAACTGTGTCCGAACGTGATCAATATGATCACTGGCAGAAGCCATTGAGGACAAAATTGTCGTATCTGAAATCGGTGAACAATGATCGCCAAAAACGCCTCCGCCCATAACTGCGGCTATTGCCATCAAGACATTAATATCCATAGTTTGAGCTAACGGAACAGCGATTGGAATCATTATCGCAAAAGTTCCCCACGAAGTGCCAGTAGAAAAAGCAATAAAACACGATAAAATAAATACCAAAAACGGAATCATTCCACCAGGAATCGTTTCACTCGCTACACTTGCCACATAAATTCCAGTTCCCAATTGTTTGCAAACGGCACCGATTGCGAAAGCAAACAACATCAACAACGCCAAAGGCATTAAACCCGAAATTCCTTTGATGGTCAAATCCACCATTTCATTCATTTTCATAATACCTTGAATCCGATAATAAGCCATCGACACCAACAAGGATAAAATCACAGCAACCAAAACGGAGGTCGAACCAGAACCATTTCCAATTGCAAAAGATACTTTTGATAATAATCCGTCAGTTGCTATTTCTGGAGTCAATGCAGACCAACCAGTATAAGTCAACATAATCGGCATCATCACGACCATAATCGAAATCGGAACAATCATATTTCTTGCTCGATGAGGAATATTAGGAATCGGTTCGATATTAGTCAATTCACCTGAAACCATTGGCATAGCATCATCTGCTAAGACTTTCCCTGTTTCTTTTGCTCGTTGCTCAGCTTTTGCCATTGCACCAAAATCTTTTTTGGAAAGAATAATTACTAATGCTAAAATCAAAGCGAAAATTGGATAAAAATTATAAACCATAGCTTTTATCATTGTTGCAAAAGGATTATCAAAACCCGAAGCGACCAACAAACCCATGATAAAAGCCCCCCAACCATTGAACGGAATCAGTATCGAAGAAGGTGCAGAACTCGAATCTGCGATGTATGCTAATTTCTCTCTCGGAATTTTTAATTTATCAAAAATCGGTCGATACAAAGTACCAACGGTCAAGACCGAAATACTGGATTCTACAAATATCAAAACGCCTGTTAACCAAGCCAAAAGTTGAACGATAATTCGAGCGTTTCCCGATTTTTTAGTTTCGTATTTATCTAATAATTTTTGGACTTTTAGAATAAAGCCTTCAACTCCTCCAGAGCGTTGAATAAATACAATCAATGCACCAACTAACGCACAAAACATTATCGTTCGAGTATTGCCAGCATCTTCAAAAACAGTGACTAAACCTTGTACCGTTTCCAAAAATCCTAACCATAAATTACCATCATTGATAATCCACCAACCCATAAAAATCCCAACAATCAAGGATACGTAAACTTGTCGAGTGAAAATTGCTAAAATAATCGCTAAGACTGGTGGCAATAATGATAGTATTCCGTAATGATCCATTTGGTTTGATTTAAAAAAAACGGCAGACGACAAACGATTGACGGCAGACGATGACATAATATATTCTTAACTTTAGTAAAGTTAGAAAAAATATGATGTTGTGAAAGAAAATGGTCATTCTAAACTTTCATCATCTTAACTAAAATCGAAATAAAAGCCATTTTCAATTTTTATCGTATACGAAATACGATCAACTATTTACTACCTAAAATCCACCACCAAAATTCTCACCCGAACGTTGGCTACCACTTAGTTTCGTCAACTATAAAGTTTCTGGCTCTTGTATTAAACATATCATCTACACTAAAAGTAAATCTTCCTTTTTTCATCAAACTATTTGGTGTAATTTTTGAAATTACAAATAACTATCGGATTCGATGTTAATATCGAATTGCTACGTACACTGTCACTAAGAATTCTAAATGAACAAATTCATCACATATTTTTTTCCAAAGAAAATTGATAAAGAAAATCAATTAATACAAGACAAAGTAAAATATCTTGTTTTCTGTTTAATTGGTATTTGTATCGTATACCTTTGTAGCAGCACGTTGTTCTACCTTAATAACCTTAACAACCTTTTGTTTTTGACATTTTTAATGTTTTCTATTAATATAGGTTTAATGTTTATGCTCAAGTTTTCAGGTAGAATAATTCTTACAACTTATTTATTTGGGATATTAAGTGCAATATACATTGTTGCAATGGTTTACTATACTGGTGGTATTAATTCTTCATTTATTTTTTGGGTAATTACACTACCAATTATTGCTACATTCATTGCTGTTCATATTGATTTGATATATTATACAACAGCAGTAGCGATATTAATTTATATTGCTTTTTTAATTTTAAACGAGCAAGGATTTGAAACACCAAACTTAATTCCTATAGATTTTAGTATGACTTATAATATTGTCATCAATCAAATTTTAATATTGATTACGATAGTTGCAATACTTATATTTTACTATTCTCAAAATCAATCTTACAACAAACAATTAGAAACATCGAATGAAAATTTAGAGCGTTTTGCATCCGTTGCGTCACATGATTTAAAAGCACCGTTACGTAATATAATTAGCTTTACGCAACTTTTAAAACGCAAGATAAAGAAACAACAAAATGATTCAGATGCATTAGAGTTTTTAGGATTTATTGAGGCAAATGGAAAGCAAATGAATGAGTTGATTCAAGGTCTTTTAGATTTCTCTAAGCTACAAACAGACCAACTCATAGCGTTTGAAACGATTGATCTTAATGAAACTATAACTAAAGTAAAAGGGAGTTTTAAAATAAATATTGAAGAGAATCAAGCCAGTATCGAAGCAGAAAGTTTACCAATAATCAATGCTAATAAGTTACAAATCAAGCAATTGTTTCAAAATATAATTGGTAATGGATTAAAGTATAATCGCAGTAAAATTCCATCTGTTCAAATTACTTATAAACAAGAAAATAAGCAATTTCATTTTTTCATAAAAGATAATGGAATTGGAATAGATGAATCTTATTTTGATAAAATCTTTGAAATGTTTTTACGTCTAAATTCTGCTGCTGAATTTCAAGGAACAGGTATTGGTTTAGCAATATGTAAAAAAATAGCAATGTTACATGGTGGAAATTTGTCGGTATTTGAATCCTCTAATGACGGAACAACCTTTAAATTAACGTTGCCTATAAGGTAGAAAATAAGTAAATTACTTATTTTTAGTAGGTTTGCTTAAATATTTCGATATGTAATTTTTTTTATAAATATTTGACTTGCAATCATTTATAAATATTTTAAAATCTTGTTACTTCTGTCTAAGCACTTTCAACTATTGTTAAAAAAATATCAACTCTAAAAAACTTCCACCTGTTTTTTATAATCCCAAACGCTGTAATATTTTTAAAAAACAACATATCATATATATGTGAATATATAAAAAAGCGTTACATTTACTCTCTTTCATGGTCAAAATTACGAATTAGAAAAATACTTGAATTTACTGATATGAAATTGTGATTTAATATTAGTTTTTCAATATCTAATTAATACAACAAATACACACAACCACCAACATTCAACGAATAAACACAAATGAGTCTAAGTCAAAATAATAGAATAAAGGATTTTGGAGGTAATTGGAATGAAACCGCACAAGAATATTTAAAAAATTTCCCAATCTTTAATTTTATGAGAAATACACTGGCAATAAGTTTTTTGATTTTACTGTCTTACGTACCATTAAAAATGGGCGGAGATACTCAATTAGTAGATAAAGATGCAGGTTTACCTTCCAAAAAGGCAGAAGTAGAATGGGTAAACTCCATGTATAACTCTATGACAGAAGAGGAGCGATTAGGACAATTAATCGTTGTGAGAGCTTACTCAAATAAGGGTGAAAGTCATACTCGTGAAGTGGAAAGTTTAATTAAAAAGTATCATGTTGGTGGAATGACTTTTTTTCAGGGAACACCTGAAAAACAAGCTCAACTCACGAATCGCTATCAAAAGTTAGCGACTAAAATTCCATTAATGATTTCGATTGATGCTGAATGGGGTTTGGGTATGCGAATGAAAGCATCGACAATGAGTTTTCCTCGACAGATGACTTTAGGGGCGATTCAAGACAATCGTTTGGTATATGAATTTGGTCAAGAAGTAGCTCGTCAATGTCGCAGAATCGGTGTTCATGTGAACTTCGCTCCAGTAGTTGATGTAAATAATAATCCGAATAATCCTGTAATCAACGACCGCTCATTTGGTGAAGATAGATATAATGTAGCAGCAAAAAGCTATATGTATATGAAAGGAATGCAGGACAATATGCTATTAGCTTGTGCCAAACATTTTCCTGGTCATGGTGATACAGATGTAGATTCTCACTATGGTTTACCGATTATTAATCACAATTTGACTCGTTTGGATAGTATCGAATTATATCCATTCAAAGTGCTTTCGCAACATGGCGTAGGAAGTATGATGATTGCTCACTTGAATATTCCAGCTTATGATAATCGTAAAAATATTCCTTCTTCGCTTTCGCAAAATGTCGTAACGGATTTGTTGCGAGATGGTTTAGGTTACAATGGTTTGATTTTTACAGACGGTTTGGAAATGGCTGGTGCAAGAAAAGCTTATAAAGGTGGTGAAGTAGAAGCACAAGCATTGATTGCTGGAAATGATGTTTTACTGTTACCGAGAAGTGTCAGCGATGCTGTAAAATCCGTCAAAAAAGCATTACGTGACGGACGACTATCTCAAGATGAATTTGAAATAAAAGTCAAAAAAGTATTGACTGCCAAGTATCGTTTGGGATTAACTTCTGTTCAAAAAATAGAATTAAGCGGAATCCGAAGTAATTTGAATAACTATCAAGCGACGGAATTAAACCGCCGTTTGATTGAAAATGCAATGACTGCCGTTCGTAATAAAGATGGTTTGTTGCCTTTAAATACTTTAGGTAATTATGCAAGTATTAGTATTGGCAGAAGCTACAAAACTACGTTTCAAAAACAAATAGATAAATTGGCAAAAATGCCACATTATTATACAAATAATGATATTGGTTCTTCGCAACGAAGTTCTTTAGTTAGAAAATTAAAAGATAAAGATGCTGTCATTATCAGCTTTCAGGATTTGAACAAATCTGCAAAATCTCGCTTCGGAATTCGTAGTAGTGCATTGTCATTAGTAAAAGATTTGGCGAAACATACAAAAGTCATTGTAGTGAATTTTGGAAGCCCATATGCACTACAGTATTTTGATAATGTCGATTGGTTAATTGAGGCGTACGAAGAAAATCGAATTACACAGGAAGTCGCTGCTGGTGCAGTTTTCGGTACGACACGTATGACTGGTCGTTTGCCTGTTACGGCTTCTGCCAATGCCAGATTTGGTGATGGTATCAATACGGCAAGTATAGATATTATGCATCAAGTTAATCCTGAAAAATTGGGTTTCAACCCAACTAAATTAGCGGCAATTGACAAAATTGCAGAAGAAGCAATTCGTGTCGGTGCAACACCTGGTGTACAAGTCTTAGTCGCTAAAAATGGTAAAATTGCTTACCAAAAATCATACGGCTATCATACTTATGATAAGGCACAACAAACACAAACGGATGATATTTATGATTTAGCATCTGTTACGAAAATCTGTGCAACAACTATTTCGATAATGAAATTAGTCGATGAAGGAAAGGTTGATTTAGATGAACAAATTAGCACTTACATACCTGAACTTCGAGGCACAAACAAAGCTGGTTTGATTCTACGTGATGTGATGGCACATCATGCAAGGTTAAAAGCATGGATTCCTTTTTATAAAGAAACTTTGATAGCGAATCGTCCGAGTCCGAGTTTGTATTCGACAAGTGAAAAGGACGGTTTTTCTATTCCAATTACGGATAGATTGTATTTGAAAGATAATTATGTAAAAGATATTTGGGACGAAATTATAGAATCCCCATTACGTCCTCGTAAAAGTTATAAATACTCAGATTTAGGATTTTATATTTCTGCAAAAATTGTAGAGAATGTTTCAGGTCAAACCTTAGATCAGTATGCTACCGAAAATTTCTATCAACCTTTAGGTTTGTCTACCATAGGATTCAATCCTTTAGATAGATTTCAAGCGTATCGTATTCCGCCAACGGAAGAAGATAGCTATTATAGAATGCAAAAAGTACAAGGTTATGTGCATGATATGGGTGCAGCAATGCTTGGCGGTGTAAGTGGTCACGCAGGTTTGTTTTCTAATGCAAAAGATATTGCTGTGATTATGCAAATGTTGGTAAACGGTGGAAGTTATGCTGGTCGTCAATATATTAGTGAAGCAACGGTGAAAAAATTTACAACCAGATACAAAGGAAGTACACGTCGTGGAATTGGTTTTGATATGAAAGAACTAAACGGTAAACGTAGTCAAAATGTATCCAAATTAGCATCTTCAAATACTTTCGGACATTTAGGGTTTACTGGTATTTGTACTTGGGCAGATCCTGAAAATGACCTGGTTTATGTCTTTTTATCAAATCGTACTTATCCAACGATGAATAATAGCAAACTGTATAAAATGGATTTTCGTCCGAGAATACAAACTGCTATTTATAAGGCTTTGGAGTAAAATTGATAATTGTTGAGCGAAAGCGAAATCCCAATTCTTTGGGACAAATTTTACTAAAAAGCACTTGTTTTCAATATTGAAACAAGTGCTTTTTTAATGAAATTATTAATCATTCATATTAATCCCTAACTGAAACTTCCAAATCCGAATATCTTCCACCTAAAGGATAAGGCAAATAACTGTAAATCATACCCAAACCTTTTGCATAATAAGTTACTGGAATAAACGGATTATCACTTTGTAAGATGGTAACAATCCGCTCAACAGAAGCGGTTACTTTACCAATTCCAATAACATTATTGTATGTTTTGCCTTTGATTTGTATCGTTTGTTCTTTAGCAACAACCATATATAACGTCGCAACAGTTTGTTCTGCGTTTTCATAATCTAACCAGACATCGTCTACATTAACATCCGTTTTGAGGAAGTTTTCTTCTTTAAATGTTGAATTATTTAACATAAAGAAATTGCCACCTTCTTCTCTTACTAAGTTGACATCAAAAGGATTCTGTTTGTTGACAATGACTTTATAATTTTTACCATTGACAACACTATCTTTTCTAAGTTCAAAGATAACTTCCGTTGTTGACCAAACTTCTCTATTGTGTTTTCCTGAAACCATCGCATCAACATTGGTGCGATTTGTATCAGAAGTTGCATAATCTATGAAGTTATACTTCCATGTTTGTCCGTCTTTAAGCGGATAATAAGATTGTGCCGTGATTGAATTATAACATAATGCAAATAGAACAATCAGCATTATGTGGTAAAAAGTATGTTTCATGTAATTTATAATTAGAGGAATAAAATAATATTCAATATCAATAAAATATTTTGTGTGACTATCACCAAAACAGATTTTTGTTTATAATTATTTTATCAATGCACGAATATAAGGATTGAATTGAGTATATTTAATATTCTGTTAAAGAATCAACCTCTAAGGTTTCAAAAAATCTAATCAATGACTGGAATACGCACAAAAAACGTTGTCCCTTTTCCAACTTCTGACTCTAACCAAATCTCACCACCATATTTATTCAGTAATCGCTTACACATTGCCAAGCCAATTCCTCTACCTTCATATTCATCATTGTGATGCAAACGCTTGAACATCACAAAGATTTTATCGTGATAATCAGTATCAATACCAATTCCATTATCGGTCACTTTAAGTAAATAATTTTTCTTTTCTTTAGCGACATTGATTGTAATTATTGGCGTTTTGGTATCATTGTATTTGATGCCATTTTCGATAAGATTCTGTAAGATAGATTTTATTAATGTTAGATTTGAAATGATTTTTGTTTGACCTTGATACGTAATAATAACATTTTTTTCTAAAGAAATATTGACTGATTTTGTGATATTTTCTGCCAATATTTTAAGTGAAATCATTTCTGTATTTATCATTTTATCAGCCATTCTCGGTTTAAAATAATTCGTAATGTGTTTTGCTGTAATTAGTGATTTTTACGATAATCTGCAATCTAAATTAAGTAAGAATTCGACGGGCGATTTTAAATCGCCCGTCGAATGTTCTTATTTTGAACTTTTCTTCAAG
>JBGCFH010000003.1:0-18913 GCA_045106825.1 Saprospiraceae bacterium
AAAATTGTCAAACAACCAAAAAAATAATTTTGTTAATGAAAAATCTGCGTGAATCTGCGAAATCTGCGTGAGATGATTGTTTTGCAAGGCAAAACGTAATATTTTCATTTTTAAGTTTAATATCAGCGAAACATGAATATAAATTTTCTTAATAAGAATTTGATTCCATTTTGAACCTGATTCTAAATATGGAAATTGCACTTTTATAATTTTCATATACTCCGCAACTTTAATTATATATTAGAATTACGATTTAATTGTTATTTTTACGAATTATAATTTAACTGTAAAACAACCGGATAATTTGAAACATCTATATGTTACACACGTATAACGGTTGTTTTTTTTGAGAGATTTTTTTACTTTTGATGTGTTCAAGTGCCACAAATACCAACTTCAAATTAATACAAAAGTAAATGTAACCTAAGATTACTTGCTAATTAATATCATATTTTTATTGAAATATAACATTAGTTTAATGTTTATTTTAATAACTGGTTAATATGTTTATTCCATGCATTTTGGATAGTTTTTCTTAACGTAAATATTAAATTTTGTGTTAAAGTTTAATGTTAAGATGAAAAAGAGGGGCACAAAATTGTAATTTGTTATGTTACAATTTTTTTTTGCCTCAAAAATAAATTAAGAGTTGATTATGATAAAAGATAATTATCAATTACTTATTGAGAAGTTAGATAGTTTTATACGAAAATTTTACGTCAATCAAATTATACGTGGTGTACTATATAGTTTAGGACTTATCTTAGCTTTATTTCTACTTATTAGTGTTTTAGAATACTATATGTATTATCCTGCATCAACTCGAAAAATCATGTTCTTCTCATTTGTTGGGATAAGTGCAGCGGCTTTAGTTGGTTGGGTTGTTTTACCGACAATGCGTTATTTCAGATTAGGAAATATCATTTCTCATGAAAAAGCAGCAACTATTGTCGGACAACATTTTGCAGATGTTCAGGATAAATTATTGAATATTTTACAACTAAAGAAGCAATCTACTTCGAGTAACAATCGAGAATTAATTCTGGCAAGTATTAATCAAAAAACGAAAACACTTACGCCAGTTCCTTTCAAAAAAGCAATTGACTTAAAGCAAAACAAAAAATATTTACGTTATGCTTTGCCTCCGATGTTGATATTATTAGCATTATTATTAATTGATGCTCGAATTATTAAAGATTCATCTGCTCGATTATTAAAAAACGGAATGGAGTTCGAACGTCCAGCACCTTTTCAGTTTGATGTTGTGAATAAAGATTTGACCGTTGTTCAGTTTGATGATTATGATTTAGAAATAAAAGTTGACGGTGAAGTTTTACCAAACGAAGCATTTATAGATATTGATGGTTATCAATATAAATTGACGAAAGTCGATAATAATACATTCACTTATAAATTTAATAAAGTCGGAAAACCAATTGCATTTAATTTGACTTCTGGCGGATTTGATTCTAAAAAATACGAATTAGACATTTTGCGTAAACCAAATATTCTTGGTTTCGATGTAAAATTGAATTATCCAAAATACGTTGGTCGTCAAAGCGAAATGTTGAATAATATTGGTGATTTGGTTGTGCCAGAAGGAACCGATATTAGTTGGTTCTTCTCTGCTCAAAACACAGATAATGTCAATGTTCAATTTTCAGGGCAAAAATTAGTGGAAGCGAAGCAAACAGGTAAACAAGCATTTAGCGTCAAAAAGAAACAACGCAAAGATCAAAATTATACTGTTTTCATTTCTAATAAAGAATTAGGAAATGCAGATTCTGTGGCGTATTCAATCTCTGTAATTCCAGATTTGCATCCTTCTATCTCTGTTAAACAGTTTGAAGATAGTACACAAAGTAAGTTATTATTCTTCGTTGGTGATGCTTCTGATGATTATGGCTTGAGCCAATTATCATTTAATTATAGCATTGAAAGCGAAGGTGTTAAAGGTAAAATGATTTCAAATCCATTGAAAATCATGGCACCCAAACAAACAAACTATGATTATACTTGGGATTTGGAAACGTTAGGTTTGAAACCTGGTGACAAGTTGACGTATTATTTTCAAGTATATGATAATGATGGTGTGAATGGTCGTAAATCAGCTCGAACAGCATTAATGAGTTATGCGTTGCCAACAGTCGACGAGTATGAAGATATGGCAGAAGCAAACAATGAGGATATTAAGAAAAATCTTCAAAGTGCGATGAAAGAGGCTGATAAATTACAAAAAGAAATCAAGGAACTTCGAGATAAATTATTACAAAAGAAAGAATTGGATTGGCGTGATCAGAAAGAAATTGAAAAATTATTGAAACGTCAGCAAGAGGTTGAGGAACAAATGGAACAGGCTCAACAGAAGTTTGAGGAAAACTTGAAAAATCAAGAAGAATTTTCTGAAATCAGTGAAGAATTGTTGGAGAAGCAAGAGAAGTTGAAAGAGATGTTCGAGGAGTTGATGAGTGAGGATATGAAGGAGATGATGGAGAAAATGAAGGACTTACTCGAAGAAATGGACAAAAAAGAGACTTTAGAAAATTTGGATGACTTCGAAATGAATGAAGACGAGTTGGAAAAAGAATTGGATAGAATTGCAGAATTGTTTAAGCAATTGGAGTTTGAGCAAGAAATGAAGCAAACGATTGATAAACTAAATGACTTAGCGGAAAAAGAAGAGGAATTAAGTAAAGAAACTGAAGAAGGTAAAAAGTCGCAAGATCAATTAGAAAAAGAGCAAGAAAAAATCAACGATGAGTTTGAGAAGATAAAAGAAGATATGAAAGAATTGGACAAGAAGAACGACGAACTTCAAAGTCCAACAGATTTAGATGAACCTCAAAAGGAAAAAGAGGAAGTTCAAGAAGAATTGGATAAAGCAAAGCAACAGTTAGAACAGAAACAAAACAAAGGTGCTTCAAAATCTCAGAAGAAGGCTTCAGAGAAAATGAAAAATATGGCGAATGGTATGCAAATGCAAATGCAATCTGCTCAAATGGAGCAAATGCAAGAAGATATTGAGTCTTTACGCCAATTATTAGAAAACTTAGTAACGCTTTCATTTGATCAAGAAGATTTGATGAAACGTATGGAAACAACGCAAATCAATACGCCAACATATGTTTCGGAAGTACAAGAACAATACAAAATACAAGACGACTTTAGATTAGTTGAAGATAGCTTAATGGCATTGAGTAAACGAGTTTTCCAAATTGAAACTTTCATCACAGAAAAAGTAAGTGATATCAAGCGAGATTTGCACAAAGGTATGGATGACCTCGAAGAACGACGTAAACGTAATGCTAATGGTAAACAACAACGAGTAATGACTGGATTGAATGATTTGGCTTTGATGTTAAGTGAGGTCATGGAACAAATGCAACAGCAAATGTCGGGTCAAATGTCGGGAAGTCAAATGTGTGAAAAACCAGGCGGTGGCGGAATGCCTAAAATGGGAGAAATGCAGAAGCAACTTAATCAACAGATGAAAGAGATGATGGAGAAGATGCAAAATGGCGAAAACCCTGGAGGCAAAGGTAAAGGCGGAAAAGGAAAGAACGGTAAAGCAGGAATGAGTAAGGAATTTGCAGAAATGGCTGCTAAACAAGCCGCAATTCGCAAAGCTTTAAAAGAAATGGCGAAGGCTAAAAAAGAAGCAGGTGGCGGAAGTAAGGAATTGGATAAGTTGATGAAGGAAATGGATAAAACAGAAACGGACTTAGTCAACAAACGCCTTAATAATGAAATGATGAAGCGGCAACAAGATATTCTAACTCGATTGTTAGAATCTGCAAAAGCGGAACGAGAACAAGAAAAAGATAAGAAACGTGAAGCACAAGCAGCTCGTGAACAAGAACGAAAAATGCCGCCTTCATTAGAAGAATATATCAAAAAACGTGAAGCAGAAATACAAATGTATAAATCTGTTTCGCCAACTTTGAAACCTTATTACAAAGATTTAGTAGAAGAATATTACAAGTCTTTAAGAGGTAATTAAATTTAGTTAAAGGACGTTAAGAGTCAGTGACATGAAAGGCTCTTAACGTCTTATTGTACGAACGAAACAACAAAATTGTTGAATAAATGACATCAACTCGTTATATGTTGGAACTACAATCTAATCCGAATAGCATTAGTCACATCGAACCGTACGTTAATCAAATCGTATCCGATTTTGGTATTAACGATGAAATTTATGGTAACATATTGATTTCTCTTACGGAAGCGGTAAATAATGCTATCATTCATGGCAACAAAGAAGATTTATCTAAGAAAGTTGTAATTAAACTTGTAGATAAAAATCCAAGAAATCAAATCGCTTTTCAAATTAGTGATGATGGTCCAGGATTCGACTTCAATCAACTACCAGACCCGACAGCTCCTGAAAATATTTTTAAATTAGGAGGTCGAGGCGTATTTTTAATGCAACAGTTATCTGATGATATTGCATTCATGGATAACGGAAGTACCGTACAGATAAATTTCAATCTTTAGAAGAAAGAATATGATTAATACTGTTTTTCATATTTAATTACTTAATGTTTTATTTGAGCTTTTTTAAATGAGTTTAGAAGAGATTATACAGTTTCACACCGAAGATATTCAATTTAACTTTCAAAACGCCAATACAATCAGAAATTGGTTACATGACACAACACAACAAGAGGGAAGCGACATCGCTTCCCTCTCGTTTGTTTTTTGCTCTGATAGTTATCTTCATAATATCAATATCGAATACCTCAATCACGATACTTTAACGGATGTCATTACCTTTCAATATTCTGAACCTGAATCTACTGAAATTGAAGGTGATATTTTTATCAGTATTGATAGAATCAAAGAAAACGCTGCACAGTTTCAAGTTACATTTGAAAAAGAATTATTCAGAGTAATGATTCATGGAACGTTACATTTGTTAGGTTATGGAGACAAATCACCAGATGACAAACAGTTAATGACAGAAAAAGAAAATTTCTATTTAGAACGTTTAAAGTAACACAGGCAAGAATACCTGTGTTACTGACCTTTTATTTTGGCTTCAATATCAGTCGTCGAATAACCTTCTACAAACGGTAAACTCAATACTTCACCTCCTTTCGCCAAAACCACATCAGCACCAACAATCTCATGTGGCTGATAATCGCCACCTTTTACCAAAATATCAGGCTGCAATAACGAAATCAACTCAAAAGGCGTATCATCCTCAAACTCCACAACTAATGCCACAAAACCCAAACTTGCTAACATAAATTGACGAGTCAAATCATCATTAATCGGTCGATGTTCACCTTTTAATCGACTTACAGATGCTTTAGAATTTAAACCAATAATTAGTTTAGTTCCTAAATCTGCGGCTTCCGCTAAATAATGCAAATGTCCATAATGTAAAATATCAAAACAACCATTTGTAAAAACGATTTTTTGATTGTTCATTTGCCACTTATCAACCGTTTCCTTAGCAGTTTTCCAATCTTGAATTTTATCTTGAATATCTTGAAATGTATTTTTCATTAATCTAATTTTTTTACAAAAATATCAAACTGAAGTCGTTCTATGTGTTTTTGTAATGAATACTATTAAATTTACATTGTTTTTATTTCTATCGTAATTATTAGAAAATAGTTTAACAATAAAGAAATCAAGTTTATGTTACAATTCGATTTTAAAAAGCGAGTTCGTTATGGCGAAACCGATATGATGGGTTATTTATACTATGGTAATTATGCTCAATATTACGAAATCGGTCGTGTCGAAACTTTTCGTCATATTGGTTTTCCATATCTTAGATTAGAAGAAGAGTTTGGTGTGATGATGCCAGTTAAAAGTATGCAGATGCGTTTTCTTCGTCCAGCGAAATATGATGATTTAATCACGATTCGTACAATTTTGAAAGATTTTCCAGAAGAACGTGCTTGGTTCAGAACCGAACTCTATAACGAAAAGGGAAAACTCGTTAACGCTGGTGATATTCGATTAGCGTTTGCAGATATGAAAACTGGTAAAGGATGTCCGCCACCGAAAGCAATGTTAGATGCTGTACGGCATTTTTTTGAATAAACTCAAGTCGATTTTACTTAGGTGATAAAATATTGATTGATTATATTTAAATAATGACCATCTTTTAAATATGTTTTTTGATTAAATTTCTCTTGACAAATAAACATATTGTAATTTTATTAAATACATACTGCTATGTATTAAAAAATCAAGTGGTTGGTACTATAATTGTGACTATTATAAATATAAAAACACATAAATACATTCAATCAAACCTAAGTTTTATGAAATATTTATTTATCATATTATTGAGTTTTATTACACTCAACACCTTTGCTCAAAAAGGAGCTTTTGGAGAAGACATTAAAACGGAAGAAGAAAAAATTGAAGAAAAAATTGATAAAGTAACAGGTGAGAAAAAATCCCAACGACCTATTAATGTTAACTCTACAGAGAAAACAGGTGAAAATCGTCCGATTCCGAATAAAGGCGGAAAGAAACCAACTATTTCACCAATTACAAAAACGTACAGTGTTTTATTATTCAAATCAGAAAATCCAATAGATATTACTCATAAAGCAATGAAGTTATATGGAACGAAATTGTTTTATCGTCAGATTCCGAATGGCGAATATTTCTACATGACTGGCGAGTTCAAATCAGTAACAGAGGCGAAAAAATTCTTTGAGACGGTTACACCTCACTTTCCAAAAGCCGAAATCATAAATGATTTAGATCATCCAAATATTAAGTAAATCAAGAATATTACTTTTATAAAACGAAAAACGGGAAATTACATCATGTAACTTCCCGTTTTTATATGTTTAACGATAGCTTGCTTTCTAACAAAAACGATCAAAGGCCATTTTTAGATTTGCAGCAATCATTTGAGCATTTGCACCTTCGATATGGTAACGCTCAATGAAATGTACTAATTTGCCATCTTTGAATAATGCCATTGACGGTGAAGAAGGTGGATAAGGCATAAAGAACTCCCGAGCTCTTTCGGTAGCTTCTTTATCTACACCTGCAAAAACGGTTACTAAATTATCAGGCTTTTTGTTACCTTGTACAGCTGCGATTGCACCCGGACGAGCATAACCTGCTGCACAACCACAAACTGAATTGACAACTACTAAAGTTGTTCCTTCTTTCTGACTTAAAATTTCATCTACTTCCGCTGACGTTCTTAAACTTTTGAATCCATATTCGTTCAATTGTTGAGCCATCGGTGCTGTTAAATGTTCAGGATACATAATTTTTTATTCTTGTGATGAGTTGTAAATTATAAATTGATACTTCAATTTGTAAATCACAATTCAACTAATTTATTTTTAATAAACAATATATCATCGATGATGATGATAATACAAAATTATACATTAGGAATAATACACCAAAATCAAGGATATAGTTTTATAGATCTATCAAATTTCTTGTTGAATACAAAAATATTTTGAAGGATAACATTCAAAGACTAAAAATTACGCTGAAAACCGTATTTTTGGATTTTAATGACGAATCACCAAAGCAATGACACTACAACAACTGTTTGATATGATGGGCGAAAATCCATCTTTAATCATGATTTACTTCATCGGTTTACCCATTTTAAGTTTCATCATGACTTGGATTACTAACGAAGATAGTTATAAATCACCTTGGAAATTTGTGTATTCTGGATTGGTTTATGGAGCTTGTATTCCTGGTATCTTTGCTACAATGTTAGTTGCTTATTCCATGTTTTTTGAAAATAAAAGTTTACTACAAGTAAATTTCTTCGTTTACTTTCTTCCCATTATTTCGATGTTTGCTGTATTATTGATTTTAAGTCGAAAATTGCATTTAGAAAATATTCCAGGGTTTGATAAAATTTCGGGTTTGATATTTATGATTATTGCGGCTTCGATGGTTGTTTTCTTGTTATCAAGAATGCGAATTTGGACAGTTTTTATTGGATCAATTTGGCATTTATTCGGATTATTTATTGTCTTATTAGTGATTTTTCGAGTTGGTTTCAAGCGATTATTTGCAAAAAGCTAAATCAAATGAATTCATCAGGTGACTTCAAAAATCACCTGATGAATAATAAAAATTAACGACGAACCCAACGTCCTGCAACCCAAACGTGTCCACCATTTACTTGTTTCCAATGTCCGCTTGTCCAAGTCATTCCACGATTTGGCTTTCTCCAATGTCCAGGTACAACAACGTAAGTTCTACCATTCCAACGCCATTCGTCTGCAATCCAAATATGAGCTTTGCTCGGACGATGAGGTTTTTTGACAACTCTTGCTTTTGGTCGTACTTTGATGACAGTTGTTGTTCTTGCTCTTTTTTGAGCTTCTACTGTATTGAAATTTCCTTGAAATGCTAAAATACCGAACGTC
The DNA here is from genome assembly GCA_045106825.1 of Saprospiraceae bacterium. Lineage (GTDB taxonomy): Bacteria > Bacteroidota > Bacteroidia > Chitinophagales > Saprospiraceae > CAWVWD01. The sequence continues at coordinate 8,391 of JBGCFH010000003.1, forward strand.
AAAGCGATAAGCATTAATACCTTTTTCATAATTGAATGTTTTTGAGTGAATGTAAAATTTTGTTTTTGTTTCTGTTTGGTTATTCGACTGCGTTCATTTGAGAAGGTTTAATCTGTTCAAAAAAATATTAAAGGAAAATCAACCAACCTTTCGGGAAAAATCGAACAATCTTTCCTATCCAAAATCTTACATCTTTGTATTGTAAATAATATCAAACACAATCAAATCATAATAAAATGAACAAACTACTCGTAATCACACTTTTCGCTTTGCTTAGTTTTACAGCTTGTATTCAAGATGATATTATTAATGATTTTGTAGAACCAATTTTGAGTATTACATCATCAGTTGATTCTATCGAAATCAATACATCATTTCAATTTGAATCTAAATTTTTGAATAACGTTGGAGTAGAAGAAGCGGTAGATGTTACTTGGATAAGTTCAGATCCTTCGGTTATTTCTATTAACAATGATGGATTGGCAGAAGCTTTGGAAAAAGGAACAGCGACAATTACGGTAGAATATATTGGTGAACAAAATCGCTTAACAGATACTCGTACTGTTAGCGTTGGAGAAACTACCACTATTCAACAATCACAAGCAAAATCAGGAATGATTGAAACAACAAGTTCTTATGCACTTACAGGAGATTTTACACTCGAACAAAATGGCAGTGATTTAATATTGAATTTTGATGCTAATTATAATGCCTCAACGGCTTTGCCAGGTTTATATGTTTACCTAACAAACAATCGAAATACAACCGCTAATGCATATGAAATCGGAGCTGTTCAAGTATTTTCAGGCGAACATAGTTATACGATTCCGAATGCAGATATTAATGATTACAACTATGTTTTATACTTCTGTAAACCATTTAATGTCAAAGTCGGTGACGGAGAAATTCAGTAAGCAATTTTCAGCTTTCAATAATAATAAAGGTTCTTTATGATTTTACGTGGTTTTGAATATTTTGAGGCTAAGTAACGGCCCCGAGTCCTCGGGGCTGCCGAAAATATCACAAACTCATACGGCAGCTAAAGCAGCCGCTACTGTAAACCACATAGAATCATAAAGAGCCAGATTTTTGAACGGTTTGAAGAGCAAGATTATCCAAAACTTCTAAAATATTTCTTTATTGATAATATCAAAGATATTGATAAACCTGAAAAAGAGTTTTCACGATTTGGTTATTTCATTAAAAATCATTTTGATATTTTCATTGTCGAACAATTTAGAGCCGCAGGATTAATTCAAATATCAAAAATATTAGAAGATACTTATAACGATTGGAAAGAAAATCAATAAACCAAAAAAGGGCTTCACCAACCGATGAAACCCTTTTTTCAAAATATTATAAACAATCCTAATAAGCGATTTTATGCTTATCTCTTGGATCAGAAGTCATCTTTTTAAGCGGCGGAGCAAACTGAGTTAGTTTGATACCATCAACTGCTTTTTTGTATTCTTCGATTGTCGGCGTTCTTCCAAGAACTGCTGAAAGTACAACAACAGGCGTTGATGCTAATAATGATTCTCCTTTTTTCTGTTCAGAATCTCTTACCACACGACCTTGGAACAAACGAGTAGAAGTCGCCATTACCGTATCTCCTTTTTCTGCTTTCTCTTGATTTCCCATACAAAGGTTACAACCTGGTCTTTCAAGATACAAGATGTTGTCGTATTCTGTACGAGCAGATGTTTTAGGCGAAACATCATCAAATTCAAATCCACAGTATTTTTGTAACACTTCCCAATCACCTTCTTCTTTCAATTCGTCGATGATATTGTACGTTGGAGCAGTTACAACAAGCGGAGCTTTGAACTCAACTTTGCCATTTTGTGCTTCTAAGTTTCTAAGCATTTTTGAAACAATCTTGATATCGCCTTTGTGAACCATACAAGAACCAACAAAACCTAAATCAATCTTCTTATCACCTCCGTAATAAGAAATTTCTCTAATCGTATCGTGTGTATAACGTTTAGAAACATCTTCATTATGAACATCAGGATCCGCAATCATTGGCTCATCAATGATATCTAAATCAACGACAAATTCTGCATAATACTTAGCATCTTCATCTGGCGTTAAAGGCGGTTTTTCGCCTGATTCGATTTCAGCAATTCGCTTATTTGCTTTGTCAATAAGACCTTGAAGTACTTGCGGCTCATTATCCATTCCTTTATCAATCATAATTTGAATTCTGCCTTTCGCAATCTCCAATGATTTGATTAAAGTTTCAGCTTCTGAAATACAGATAGAAGCTTTTGCCTTCATTTCTGCTGTCCAATCTGTAAATGTGAAAGCTTGATCAGCTTCTAATGTTCCGATATGAACCTCAATGATTCTACCTTGAAATACATTCTCACCATCAAAATGTCTCAACATTTGAATTTGTGTTGCGTGTACAACATCACGGAAATCCATGTGATCTTTCATCTGTCCTTTGAATGTTACTTTCACAGATTCTGGAATCGGCATAGACGCTTCACCTGTTGCTAATGCTAATGCAACTGTACCTGAATCCGCACCAAAAGCAACACCTTTTGACATTCTTGTATGAGAATCACCACCGATAATTACTGCCCAATCATCAATCGTAATATCATTCAATACTTTATGAATAACATCAGTCAACGGATGATAAACACCTTTCGGGTCACGACCAGTAATCAAACCAAAGTCGTTCATAAATTTCATCAATCGAGGTGTATTCTCTTGAGCTTTCAAATCCCATACAGAAGCCGTGTGACAACCAGATTGATAAGCACCATCAACAATCGGTGAGATTGTTTTAGCTGCCATCATTTCCAATTCCTGCGAAGTCATCAAACCTGTGGTATCTTGAGAACCAACAATGTTCACATTGACACGAACATAAGAACCAGCGTGTAAAGTTGCACCTGAAGTTCCAACGGCATTTTTATTAAAGATTTTCTCTACCGCAGTCAATCCTTGACCTTCGTGAGAAACTTCTTTTGAAGTTGCAAATACTGGCGGAACATCAATTCCCAATGTTTTTGCAGCAAATGCTTGTAATTTTTTACCAAAAACAATCGCATAAGAACCTCCAGCTCTCATAAACTCCATCTTTTGAGGAGTAAATGCCGAAGAAATATCCATTACGACTTCACCGTCTTTGTATAACTGTTTCTCTTTTGTATTAATCGTCAATATTGTTCCTGTATCAACAGAGTAAGTTTGTTCTAAAACTGGTTCTCCTTCTTCATTAACAATAAGGTTACCATCAGCATCATAAGTTTTAACCCAGTTTTTAAGGTCAAGACCAATTCCACCTGTTACGCCAACTGTCGTTAAGAAAATTGGAGAAATACCATTTGTACCAGCCACAACTGGAGCAATATTGATAAAAGGAACATAAGGACTTGCTTGTTTTCCAATCCAAAGTGCCACGTTATTTACCCCTGACATTCTTGAAGAACCAACACCCATTGTACCTTTCTCTGCCAATAACATTACTCGTGCATCAGGATTTGCTTTTTGTAAAGCAATCAATTCTTGTTGACGAGTTTTATTGTGTTCAAACATACATTGACCATGCAATTCACGGTCTGAACGAGAGTGAGCATCGCTACCAGGAGATAATAAATCCGTAGAAATATCTCCAATACCAGCCACGTAAGTCACGACTTTAATTTCTTCTTCTATTTCTGGCAACTTCGTAAAGAACTCTGCTTGAGCATAACTTTCAATAATATCTTTAGCGATTTCGCTTCCATTATTGAAGGCAACTTCTAAGCGTTCCATATCTGCTTCGTATAAGAAAACTTGTGTTTTCAATACTTTCGCAGCTTCTTTTGCAATCGCTTCATCTTCACCTAATGCCAAATCCAACAATGCCTTGATAGAAGGTCCACCTTTCATGTGTGACAATTGCTCAAAAGCAAAAGCAGGTGAAATCTCTTCTACGACAGACTCTCCAAGAATAATTTCTTTTAGAAATTCAGATTTAACACCAGAAGCACTTGTAGTACCAGGTAGTACATTATAAATAAAGAAATTTAAAGAATCAGCTCTATGCTCATGCTCTACATCTTTAATTTGTGTAATAACTTCACTTAACAATTCCGCACCATCAATTGGCTTTGGATGAAGTCCCTGAGCTTCTCTATTTATAATCTCCTTTAGGTACTCATTATATAGACTCATAAAATTCTCGTTTAAAATTTAGTGGAGGATTTATAATTATTTTAAAATACAAAGTAAAAGATATTCAGTGTATGAATATCTTAGTTCAAATGCGATGGTATAAAATATTGGTCGTTCGGCAAAAATACAGATTATTTTTTAATTCTACCTTTTTGAATTATGATTATCTTTTTTGAAAATTCATAGTATAAATTGTTTTGGGTTATTACGTTAAATATAGCAATAACAAGAAACGGTTTAATCCTTAGTTCATGTTTTTACACACAAAAAGGGTTTCACCAACCGATGAAACCCTTTCAATATTATTTTACGAAGGCAAAGGCAATGCCGTTTGCCCTACGATTATGCTAATTCCTCACGAATCTTATTCAATGCAGAACCTGCTCTAACCCAATCAATTTGAGCAGCATTATAAGTATGTGCGACTTCAAAAGACTCACTTGTTCCATCTGCATGATCCAAACGAATCGTTAAGTTTTTGCCAGGAGCAAAGTCCGCAAAATCAACAATCGTTACTTTATCATCTTGACGGATTTTATCGTAATCATCGACATTGACGAAAGTCAAACCTAATGCACCTTGTTTTTTCAAATTCGTTTCGTGAATACGTGCAAATGATTTGACAACAACCGCTTTTACACCGATGAAACGAGGTTCCATCGCAGCGTGTTCACGAGATGAACCTTCACCGTAGTTTTCCTCACCAAATACGATTGTTCCAACATTCGCCGCTTTGTAAGCACGACCAGAATCAGGAACTGCCATGTATTCGCCAGTTGTGTAATTGATTACATTGTTTGCATCGCCATTATAAGCATTGATTGCACCAATGAAACAGTTATTAGAAATATTATCTAAGTGACCACGGAATTTTAACCAAGGTCCAGCCATAGAAATATGATCCGTTGTACATTTTCCTTTTGCTTTGATTAAAACCCTCATATCCGTTACTTCCTCTTTTGTAATTGGCGTAAACGGAGTCAATAACTGAATACGATTTGATTCAGGATTAACGACAACATTAACACCACTTCCATCTTCAATCGGAGCTTGAAAACCAGCATCTTCTACATCAAATCCTTTTGGTGGTAATTCGATGCCAGTCGGAGGATCTAACATTACTTCCTCACCATCTTCATTGATTAATGTATCCGTCAACGGATTAAACTTCATGCTTCCTGCGATTGCTAAAGCCGTTACGATTTCTGGAGAAGCCACGAAAGCGTGTGTTGCTTTATTTCCATCATTACGTTTTGTAAAATTACGATTGAATGAAGTAATGATAGAGTTTGGACGATCAGGATTATCCATATGTCTTGCCCATTGACCGATACAAGGCCCACAAGCATTGGCTAACACAACACCACCGATATCATTGAAATCTTCAATCAAACCATCACGTTCAATCGTGTAACGAACCATTTCAGAACCTGGTGTTACTGTATATTCAGCTTTGACTTTTAAGTTTTTCGCTTTCGCTTGACGAGCTAAAGAAGCCGCACGAGTCATATCTTCATAAGAAGAGTTCGTACAAGAACCAATCAATCCAACTTCTAATACTGGCGGATAATTGTTGTCTTCTACGGCTTCCGCCAATTTAGAAATTGGCCAAGCCAAATCTGGTGTATAAGGCCCATTCACATGTGGCTCTAAAGTATTTAAATCAATCTCGATAACTTGATCAAAATATTGTTCAGGATTTGCATAACATTCTGGATCACCGTTTAAGTGTTCCGCAACAGCATCTGCTGCATCTGCCAACTCTGCACGACCAGTTGCACGTAAGTAACGTCCCATCGCATCACCGTAACCGAATGTAGAAGTCGTTGCTCCGATTTCTGCACCCATATTACAGATTGTCCCTTTACCAGTACAAGATAAACTTTGAGCTCCATCACCGAAATATTCAACGATAGCACCAGTTCCACCTTTTACCGTCAAGATTCCTGCAACTTTCAAAATCACATCTTTAGGCGATGTCCAACCGCTTAATGTACCAGTTAATTTAACACCGATTAATTTAGGCATTTTTAATTCCCAAGGCATTCCTGCCATCACATCTACAGCATCAGCACCACCAACTCCGATAGCAACCATACCCAAACCACCAGCATTTGGTGTGTGAGAATCTGTACCAATCATCATTCCACCTGGGAAAGCATAATTCTCCAAAACGACTTGGTGAATAATACCAGCACCAGCTTTCCAGAATCCAATTCCATATTTATTAGAAACAGACGCTAAGAAATCATAAACTTCTGAGTTTACATCATTCGCTTTCGCTAAATCGGCTGCTGCACCAGTTTCTGCCTGAATCAAGTGATCACAGTGAACGGTTGAAGGAACAGCGACTTTGTCACGTCCAGCGGTCATGAATTGTAGTAAAGCCATTTGAGCCGTTGCATCTTGCATCGCAACTCTATCTGGAGCAAAAAAGACATAATCTTTTCCACGACCATAATTTTGTAACGGCGATTCAGCGTGTAAATGTGAGTATAGAATTTTTTCAGAAAGCGTAAGTGGGCGATTCAACTCTTTTCGAATTGCTTCTAATTTGCTTGGCAAGGCTGCGTAATGTGCCTTAATCATGTCCAAATCAAAGACCATAATTCAGAATGTTTTAATAGTTTTAATAATAATGTTAGTGACGTAATACTAATACTCAATTTTAGTTTTAATAGAAGTGAATTATTTTATTAGCATACGCTTAAATAGCATAATAATTTCTTGCAATGCAAATTTCTTCTGCAAATACAAGTAAAAATAATATTTTATTTATGCAATCTTTAATGATTTAAACAACATCATTATCGAAAAGTTGAAAATTTTACATGAAATTAGCGAATTTTCGCTAAAAAAGTAAAAAACCTACTTCAAATCGGGAGAAGTAGTTTAAAATATAATCACATTACAAATAATTAATATGAGTTAAATTAATATTGATTATTGCATTTAAGTCATTTTTCTAATATCTTTATGGTACACATATTCAAAATACAAAACTCACAACCTATGAAAGAGATTAAAGAATCAGTAGATTTGAAGTCATTTGAATCAAAGAAATTATCAAAAGAAACGATGCAAAATGTAAAAGGTGGAACGAAACATTATGATGAGTTCTTATTTATGTTAACAAGTCATCGCTAAATTATTTATTAATAGGCTAAAAACGTCAAAGTAAATTATCACTTTGACGTTTTTTTTATGTCTCTAAATAAAAAAGCGATTTTAATGCTGACTTGCTTTTGAGTATAAATAATCTTTTTTTAAAATTAAAAAATTGAATTTTAAATTTTTTTCTTTACTTTTGGACAAAATTGTTATAGACTAATATTATCCAAATGAAGACTTTAGGGGAGATTCTCAAAAATGCAAGAACACAAAAAAAAATGATACTTCGTAAAGTATCCGCTAAAGTTGATATTGATCAATCGCTGATTAGTAAATTTGAAAAAAATGATCGAAAACCAACTAAAGATCAGTTATTACGACTTGCAAAATTTTATAATTTACCTGAAGATAAATTGTTGATTAGTTGGTATGCTGAAAAAATCGCTCAAGATTTACGATATACCGCTTCAACAACCGAAATTTTGAAAGTAGCGGAACAGAAAATTGAATATTATAAAAAACAGAAGGATGAAAAATAAACCAATAAAAGTAGTCGAATTATTTGCTGGAGTTGGTGGATTTCGACTTGGATTAGAAAAAAGTAATTTCAAAATTGTTTGGAGTAATCAGTGGGAACCGTCAACAAAAAAACAACATGCTTCAATAGTTTATGAAGCACGATTTGGCGATGAAAATCATTCTAATGAAGATATTAATGAAGTAGTGACAAGGAATGTAGAAGAAATTCCTGATCATGATTTATTAGTTGGTGGATTTCCTTGTCAAGATTATTCTGTTGCAACAACACTTAAAAACTCCAAAGGATTAAAAGGAAAAAAAGGTGTACTTTGGTGGGCAATTCATAAAATATTAGAAGCAAAAGAAAATCCTCCAAAATATCTTTTTTTGGAAAATGTCGATAGATTATTAAAATCGCCTTCGGCACAAAGAGGTCGAGATTTTGCGGTGATGTTACAGAGTTTGAATGAATTAGGTTACGCTGTTGAATGGCGAGTAATCAATGCTGCTGAATACGGAATGCCTCAACGAAGAAGAAGAGTTTTCTTTATTGGTTTTCATAAATCAACGGCACTTTATCAACAATTGCAAAAAGCTAATAAATTAAATTGGTTAACTCAAAAAGGCATTATTGTCAATGCTTTTCCTTTGCAAGAAACTAATAAAATTCAAAGTTTTGACCTTGATACAGATTTAGTCGAGATAACTGAAAACTTTAATAAAGGTGGAAAAACATCTCCATTTTTAAATACTGGTTTGATGATTAATGGAAGTGTTCATACCAGTAAAACACAACCAAATTATACAGGAAAAAGAACGATTTTAGGTGACGTTTTGCAAAAGGAAGAAGTTAAAGAAGAATTTTTTATCCGAGAAGAAGATAAACCTCGTTGGGCATATTTGAAAGGTTCTAAAAAAGAAAAGCGAGTTACTAAAGATGGTTATGAGTACAATTATAGTGAAGGATCAATGATTTATCCTGATGCTTTAGATAATGCTTCTCGTACAATAATTACTGGCGAAGGCGGAAAATCTCCATCAAGATTCAAACACGTTATTGAAGTTGATAATGAAAATTATAGACGATTAACGCCGCTTGAGTTGGAACGATTAAATATGTTTCCTGATAATCACACGAAACTCGAAGGTATTACAGACACGAAAAGAGCATTTTTTATGGGAAATGCTTTAGTTGTTGGTGTAATTGAAAAAATTGGTAAGGAATTGTACGAGCGAATTAACGAAAGTTAAAATCGCTCAATTTCTCCTATTTTCTTTCTGGCTGCAAATTGAACATGCTTTACTTTAAATGTTTTTGGTTTTTCTAATCCAATAATTAAAAGAGGAACAGTTAGTATATTTTGTAATGGTGGTAAATAATCAAGAAACTTTTCATAAGTACCAATTGCACCATCAAAACCACCTTCTTTTTTCATATCATTTGTAGCGGTAATAATGACACCAATTTTGGTTTGAATTGCCTTTTGAACATGATTCAATTCACTTGCTAAAACTGGTTTTATTAAATTCCACGCAATAACAGAAGCATGGTTAAAAGCAACTTCAACTGATATATCTTCTTTAGCAAAATCCAGTCGCCAAGTATCTCCTCTATATTGTGTATCTTGGAAAATACCCGATTCAGTTTGCCAATCACAATATTGAAATCGTTCTTTTAATAATTCGTTGATTGCTCTTGAAATACTTTTTGGCGTTCTTGCTTTATCTTTAGAACCATAACTTTCATGTTTATTGATAATATCATTATCTGTAATACTTAATATTACATCTTGTAATTCTTGATATTGTTGAATAAATTCTGGTTCGTTTAAAATAACTTCAGCGTGTCTAAATGAGTACATTTGGTAATCCATAGTTTATTGTTTTTGATGTTAAGTAAATATAAGGATTTCGTAAAGATTTCAAAGTAAAAGGGGCGAACGCTTTTCTAAACATTCGACCCTTCACTAAACTTCAAGGAATTTTATAAGCAAATTAACGAAGCTGAATTTTATTCCATAGACACCGTTCACTTAACATTCTTGATAATCTATCTGTTTCCTAAGAATAAAAAACTAATCCTCAATCTCCACTTCCTTAATTCCATTCCGACCATAAAAAACAGGAAAATACATCTGTTCCGCTTTCGCAGGATTCACCGTATATTCACCAGTAAATCTCGGCTCAAGATTAATCTCAATTGTATAAGTTCCAACAGGCAAATTTTGATAAAAAATACAAGTTTTCTCACGGAAATATTCTCGATGAACTTCTCTTCCGTACCAATAACCATAACCACGAGATTTCTCACCATAAGAACAACCAGCAGGAATCGGAACTTCAACCATGACATATTCTGCTTCTTTGATTATGTCTAAAGTGACGACCATTTTTGCAGGTGTTTTGGCTTCCAATTTCTTCACGGTTTTGCCGTTTTGAACGAGTTTTGATTTCAATTCAAATACATCAGATTTGCGTTTTGGGTTGTCGTTCCAAAACTGCTGATAAGCGGTTAAATAAATCGTTGATGTTCCTGTTTTTTCGATTTCTATTGGTTCATTAGAATAGAAAGTCGTTTCAAAAGTGAACTTCGTAACGGTATGTGTTGATGTTCCTTTGATGACTAATTTTGGTTTTTCGATACGATTTCCATTCATCATATCCGGCAAAATCGTTGATAAAATTTGTGCTGTTGTAAACGTATTTCTCCAACCGTAACG
>JBGCFH010000030.1:0-21159 GCA_045106825.1 Saprospiraceae bacterium
TCTTACCTTAGTGACACTAACGTATTTCATGTACGGCTTGTCAAAGTTTTTATACTTATGACAAGGATTGCCGTATTTATCCTTTTTTAGTAATTGTACATTCTCCATAATTCCCAAATATACGAACTGATTGGGAATTATGGAAATATTTTTGTATATTTGGGTATGGTTTTAATAGAAGTTATTGTTGGTATTTTTGGCTTAGTTGTCGAATCGGTCGTTGAACGCTTTGGTAATAAGTCAAAACAATTACATAGTAATTCAATTAAAAATGGTGATTCTGTAATGTTTACTATTGACTTTTTGATTAAAAATGATTTAGTAGAATCTAAGTACAAAGCAGAATCTTTTAAAGTTAGCCTTGCACACAAAGGATTTGCTTACGTAAATAACATAGGCGACGATTGTTGCAGTTTTGAAAAATATAAAAGAGTTCCTAATTCTTATGATGAACCTGTAAGAGAGTTTATATACAGTAAAGAAACTTACAATATAAGAACTTTTGATTTAAAGGATTTAATAAAAATATAGTTATGTGGTACAATTACGATGTGTCAATAAGTTTTAATGGAGGACATCTTTATTCAATGACTTTGGATTTAAGGTGGTATATTCTAATGGTTTTTATGGTGATTAACTATTTTAGTCACAAACATTTCAAACCAAAATATTTAGAGTATGGTAATGGCTATGGTAAACAGGTATCTCAATTGTACTACATGGGAACTTATCTTGCAATTGCTTTGCTATGGCTTATATTAGGAAACTTGTTTTTATGGTAAAATGAAAGAAGTTAAAAAAGGGTTTAAGCACGAGATAATTAGAGATAGGGTTTATGGTAATTATTTGTCATTAAATGAAAACTCATTGACAGAAAGAATTGCTAAAGACCCTTTTGTTAAGGTTCACCCTTGCTTTGTTATCAAGGCTTGGTTATTATTAAGGCTAATCAAAGAAATGACTTTTTTAGAATGTACAGAAAAAGATAAGCATTACGGAGAAGTTATGAAACATTATGAAAGGATATGAAATCAGTTAGATTAAGTGCTCACGTAAATGATGATGGCGAATTAAAACTCGGAACTTTTGAGAAACAAGTCATCAAAGGATTTAGTGGAAATGCTATTTACTTAAACGTAGAAGAAAAACTTAAAAAACCATCCTTGAGCCAACGAGGGTATTACATGGGTTTTGTACTTCCTGTTTGGCGACTGTTGCTAATTAATGAAGATATAGAAAATCGTAAGTTTACAATTAAGCAACTTCATAAGATAGCCATAAAAAAGTTTATGCCGGCAGTTGAAAAAATGGTTGACATTGAAAATGCGGTTTATGAATTAGAAGACCCATCTACAAAAGAGGGTAGGGCTTCGATGGTCATGTATGCTATATTAACGGAAAGTGTAATTAGAATGATTGCAGAGTTGTACGGTGTAGTGATTCCTGATGCAAGTAAAGAAAATAAAGTTAAACCAAAAGATTTTGTAAATAATTATAATTATGGGTAAAGTTATTAGTTACGAAAATCAAGATGAGATAGTAAGGTACTACTGTACGGTTTCAGATGACGAAATAGACTTTTCATTTGACAATACAGTTAATGGAGGAAAGTTTATTAATGTTGCAGTTGATTCTCTTCAAAACAATGTAAATATGTCAAAAGAAGATGCTTTGGACTTGGCTAACAGAATTAAAGAGTTTTTTAAAGATACAGAATGAATATTGATTTAAGCAATTTTGAGCAAGGCAAAGATGGAGTTTACAAAAGAAAGAAAGTCAAAACTAAAAAGGTTAAAAAATCTACTTATAAGCCTACTTTGAAAGGGGTTAAGCCAAACCTTAATGCTGTAAAGATTAATCACGATACAACCAAAGGAGAAACGGTTTACGCTACTTTTGAAATCATGGGTAAGTTTCCAACGCTTAATGATATACTTCTCACTAAATCAAGCCGATATAAAGGGAAATATAACGACATGAAAAAGAAGTTTGAAACGATTATTACTGACCATGTAAATAAGCAATTACAACCAATTGATTTAAAGATGCCTTTTAAGCGAAAGGTACGAATGCAAATGGTTTGGTATGTAGATGCAAAACGAAAAGACTTGGATAATGTAGATGCTGCACGAAAGTTTATCAACGATGCGTTGGTAGATATTGGCGTTATTTTAAAAGATAATCTTACTATCTATACAGAACATGAAGCATTGATTGCTATTGATAAGAACTTTCCGAGGGTGGTAGTAAATATTTGCAAACCAAAATATAACTTGATATGATATGACTGAATTTTATAGAGTATTAGAAATATTAGGCATTGACGTAGAACTATTTCAATTGAAATACAAAAGCAAAGAAGTTCCTAATACGATTTATTGTAACTCCGAGTTTTTAGATAGATATAGATATGTGATACATCAAGGTAATTCTATATTAGAAATCGGAAAGACTTGCTTTCATTATATTATGACATCCAATGATGAAATAGTTGAATTGATAGATGTTGGTAATGGAGCAAAAGTTTGGTTTTCTTATGAAAAAAGAGAACCGATTCGTTGGATGTCTAAAGAAAAAGCAGTATTACAGCAGAAACGTTTTAAATCAATAGAAGTTAAAATGAACAATGATATTTTTGGTATTCCTTTCTCGGGTTCACCAATAGAACCTAATGAAATGTCAAAAAGTATAAAGCCTTTTCCTTTAGACGAAGAAAGGTTTTATATCGAATACCAAAGAGAAGAGGCTTTATACTTTTTGAATAAAATCGAAAATGGTCACGAACTTATTATACAATCACCTATATTTGATTACTGCCTTAAAATGTCTATCATTCATCGAAAAAGTTTACATTGGATGATAGGCGAAATAGTGAAAGAGAATATTGCACTCAAAAAAGCAATTGAAGGATTTCTAAGAAAATAGTAATATGGAAAAGAGTAATCAAAAAGAAACAGCGTACTTTGATATTGCAAGGGCAATTAGTCTATTAGACACAGGAATGGCGGTTGCCCGAAAAGGAATGGCTGAAAAAGGTCAGTTTATCTATAAACAGATTCCTCAAAAAGTGCCTATCGGAGTAATGCCGAAAATGACAAGCGTACCAACTTTTGTAAAACGTATCATGGAAGCAAGAAATCAAACCTTGAACTTTATTGACGGAAACTTTATGATTGTCAATGAATTAGGAAATACTTCTTATTATACTCCTTCAGGGCAAGATTTAATTGCAAAAGATTGGTGTATTTATAGTACATCTTATTGAAAAAAGTTTTATATTAGCAATTGTAAGAAATGATGACAAGTAGAAATCTTCTTTCATTGAGTTTTATTTGGGTTAGGTGTTAAGTGTTCTAAGGTTTTTGCTTTAGAACACTTTTTTTATATATTACAATATGATATACCTTAAAAATGGAAAAGTCAACCTATTACCTCACGAAAAGACTAAACCTTGGGGTGATAAACTACGGTTCAACTTTGGTAACGATTTTCAATCTGTATTGAATTATATCTACTTCGCCTATGGGAGAGAGAGCCATATCAAAAATATGCTGATTCAAGATAGAAAGCAGTATGCTTTTGAAAACTTATCCGAGTTTAAAACCTATGATACTTTTGTAGATGTAGAAAACAACACAGCTTTTCAAGAATGTATTGCTGCCTACAATAAAACAATGCGGACCAAAACAGAACAACGCATTCTTTTAATCGAAGATAGAATTGACACTTTACAAGAAATAGCTTTAAGCTTACCTGTTGATAAAATAGACGATGCTAACAAGATATTGAAAAACATCGATTCTCTTAACAAACAAATATCTAATCTTAAAAAGACGTTAATTCAAGAGGATGCTCAAAATATCCGTGCCGTTGGAATAACACTTTTTGAAATCCCCGATGAAAATGTAAAACTACTTTAATATGAGCATGAATCCTTTTTCGTCTAAAGAGTTTTTTGAAGTTGGCAACCGTAAAGTTTATAAAACTAAATCGGGATGGTTTATAAACAATAAATCAAAGCCGCTACAAGATAGAATCTACCGGGCATCAGAAGTTGACTTTTCAAAGGTAAAGTGTTGGAACAAGAAAACTAAGAAGTTTATCAATACACATTACTTCTCTCCTGTCATATATGACGAAGAATGTGCCGTTCCCGAGTACAATCCCCAATGGGAAGAATACGCAACAATTGCTAAAAAAAAGACTTTACTAAGAATTAATTATCCTGCTTCTTACCGTTCTTATTGGGAGGAGCAACGTAGGCGATGTTATGAAGGTTATGAAGTAGGCGGTGTTAGAATAACAGGAATACACTACTTTTATCTAAACTTTTGGAGAATCAAATCCAAAAAGGTAGGTCAAAAAGCAATACCACCTCTTTTCCTTGACATGGACAAAGAGTTTTTCGATGAAGTAGAAAAGGCTCAACAACAAGGAAAAAATCTACTTTGCGTTAAACGTCGTCAAATCGGTATGTCTGAAAAGATTGGTGCAATCGGTGCATACTTCTATACTTTTTTTCCTCACTCTGAAACCGTTTATGTTGGTGATGTAGATAAGTACTCTAAAGTAGGTTATGAAAAATGCCGTAGCGGATTAGATAGTATGTCAAGGTTCTCTGACTTCGCAGCGGCTCCCGAGTTTGCCAAAAGAACTTCTATCAATAACGACAAACTTATAAAAAGTGGCTTTGATTTCTTTGGTAAAAAAGTAGGCTATTTATCATCTATTCATAGAAGAAATATAGATAATAATCCCCAAGCAACATCAGGGCTTTCTCCATCAATTGCATTCATTGACGAAGGAGGTATCACTAAAATATTAATTCCATTATATGAAACAGGACTTATTCCTGCAATGGAAGAGGGTGGATTACAAGGAAATAGAATCATCATCATTATTGCAACGGGCGGTTCAATGGAAGAGGGCATTGCTCAACTAATGAGAATGTTCTATAACCCCGAAGAGTTTAACCTAATGTCTTATGAAAATGAATGGGATAGAAACGAAGACTTAGGATATGATGAAAAGTTAGGTAAGTGTGGATTGTTTTTTCCTGCATGGAAATATTACGTTCGTGATTATGACGGTAACTCTTACAAAGAAGAGGGCATTGCCATTATAGAACATGAACGGTTGAAAATGTCGGGTGAAAAGTTACAGATTCATAAAACCCAAATGCCACTTACAACAGAAGAAGCATTTACACCATCGGGAGAATCTGTGTTTGATTTAGATAAGTTGATTAGCCAAAGAAGCCACTTGCTTAAATCATCATGGAAAGATAAAGTTCAATATGGTGATTTGGAATGGATAATGAACGGCAATAAGAAAATAGGTTTAAAGTTTGTTCCTGCAGGAAATGATTACCTTGCTAAAAATGATAACGGTGATTTAAAATATCCGTTTAAAATATTTGAACACCCCTGGGTCCCAACGAAAGAAGGAGGACAAAAACAAATAACTACTTTCATGTTTGATGAACCTTTCTATCAAGGACTATACAAAGGAGGTACGGATAGTTACGATAGACCTAACGCTCCATCTTCCGATTCTAAAGGTTCGTCTGCAATCTATAAAAGTGCATTGCCAGAAACATTATTGTCACTCACTTCTTTTATGCCGTCTGCTACTTATATTGAACGACCTAAGAAAAGAGAAACCTTTTTCGAGAATACGGTCAAGCTTCATTTATATTATGGATATGCAAAAAACTTGATAGAATACAGTAATATTACTATCTTTGATTATTATAAAAACAACAATTATCAATATCTACTAACAGAAAGACCTAAGTTAGCATACGCAAATGTAAAGCATAGTAAGACACAAAATAAATACGGAATAGACCCGAATACAAAACATTTTTGGGTTTCTGCGTATAAAGAGTATGTGTTCGAATACGCTCACAATATTCAAGATTTAGAGTTTATACAAAAGCTAATTCGATTTAAAAACAATAAGGACTATAATTGTGATGAATCAATAGCTCACTTTTTAGCATGGCTTCAAGTTATCAATGACATTAAAAACGAAGCAACTGAAAGTAAAAACAAACAAGAATCTAATACTATACTTTTTGGATATGTTAAGAAAGGAGGTAAAATACATCAACGGTGAAAAATAAAACTATACTAATTCTAACAATTGCGTTTTTATTGATTTCGACTATTCACGGATGTTTAACTTATAAGTTAATTCGGGAAGTAAATGATATGGCAACTTACCATAAGTCAGAAAGCCTTATTGATGATGAGCAAATAGAAGAGGTAAAATCTTTGATAGCAGATAATGCAAATGACTTAAAAATAGTGACCAATAAGTTTGACAGTATTCAGCCTGTTAAAAACGAAGTCACAAAGATTTATGAAGCTCCTGATGTTGAATTACCTAATTATCAAAAGGATTTTAATGCTATTATCAAAGCAGTTGAAGAATTAAATGTATCAGATAGCAAAGAAAATAACGAGAATCAGATTAGTTCGTCAGTTGTTAAAAACTTGATATATAAACTAAACTTAAAGCATCAGAATACGATTGATAGTTTTAACAATATATTTGCGATGTTATCCGATGGTTTAGATACAAATAAAGTTGTAAATACGTTTGAAGAAACAGGCGTATCTTTTGAAGTACATACATTAACAACAGGAAACATTGCTAATCAATACGTTTCGGGCGTTAATGTAATCGGAGTTGATGCTTACAAAAAGAATGCTATTGGCGTTTATGTAAATGGACAAACTTCTTTAGATAAAAACAACTTATTTGATAATACTTTTTACAAAACAGGTTTGTTTTATAGACGAAGAAAAACACAAATCTTTATAGGTACTGCTATTAACAATGTAAGAACTTTTGAATTAGGAATTGCAAAAACACTTTATGAATGGTAACGGCTACATAGAAAAAGAGAATCTAACAGAGGAAGAGATTAGAAAAAAAGCAAACTATCTATATCATAGATTAGGAACTTCTAATGCCTCTAATTATAAAAAGCATAGACGTATTGCTTCGGGTAAAATCATTCAAGAGGATTTTGAATATATTACTCGTCCTATTGAAAAAGAAATAGAAGAGAATGGTGAGTTGAAAACTATTAAACTCGAACTCCCTGCAAAAATGTATCATTTACCTATTTGTGAACCAGGGATTCGTGTTTTGATGTCGGATTTGTCTGACAGAAACGATGCAATGGTTTTTTCTGCTAATTCTATATCCACTAATGCTTACGATAAAAAAGCGAATGCCTTTTTAGATGCTTACAATCTTGGATTAGAAACGCAATTAAATAATAGAATTACAGCTTTCCAACAGCAGCAGCAACTACTTCAACTACAACAACAAGCGATTCAGTCGGGTGAAGTAAAAATGGCAGAAGAAGTAATTGCTCAATTAAAAACTGTTGAATCAGTAATTAATAGACAAATATCTTTTTCAAGTGAAGAATTAGAAAATATAGAAAAATTCTATAAGTACAAGTTTAAAGACTTAACCGAAATAGATACAGAGCATATCATTAATTGGCACATTGAAAGTCAAGACTTAAAGATAAAACTTGAGCGAGGATTCAAGGAAAGCTTAATTAATGGAAGTCATGCTGAATTGTATCACGTTTCTGTAAATGAAGCGTCTAAAAAGATTGAATACAAAGTAATCTATCCCGAGAATCTTAGATACCCTCTAATAGAAGATTATATCTATCTACATGAACTCCCTTATATTTCAGAAGCATTCCACCTTTCAAAAGAAGATGCTGTAAAGTTTTTTGAAGATAGAGGTCAAAATATATCACACATCACCGAATTGGGAATTACAGGAAGCGGCGGAAACGCAGATGCTTATGTTGATGTAAATGGTAGGTTTGAAAAATGGAATCACGAATCTTTTAATAATAACTCTCCAAGTGAAGATGTTGTGACCGTCAATAAGATGTTATTCAAAGTCAATACAAAGAAAAAAGGTGCAATCATACAGGATTTATACATTGCTTACTTTATCAATGACAAGTATGTATTTGGTCATAAAGAGGAGTTTCCACTTCGTGACATTGAAGAAAAAGGTAAGGTTTTAATTCCTTACGTTGGCTTTGTAAATCAGATTAAATACGGCGGTGATGGCTTAATTGAAAAGACATCAGACATACAAGAAGCAGTCAATATCTTGTTTTTTAAAAAAATGTTACTTATTATTACATCAGGCATCAAAGGAATGGTGTATGATATATCGCAAATGCCTA
Source organism: Saprospiraceae bacterium (assembly GCA_045106825.1). Lineage (GTDB taxonomy): Bacteria > Bacteroidota > Bacteroidia > Chitinophagales > Saprospiraceae > CAWVWD01. The sequence continues at coordinate 8,240 of JBGCFH010000030.1, forward strand.
CCGGTATGGACATGAAAGAAATCATGTATTATATCTCTAATGGTATTGCACCAATCCAAAGCATTGACAAGCACGGAAATCCTAAAAACACCGCTTTCAATCAGTTCGGTAACTATGATATGGGATTAAGTGGGTCAATTCAAATTATAGATAGTAGCATTGAGTTCTTAAAGATATTGGCATCTGAATTGACAGGTGTAAATGCAATTAGACAGGGAACATTAAAGCCAACGGATCAAGTTGGTTCTGTTCAATTAGCATTTAACCAATCATCGGCAGCATCTGAATATTACTTCAAGCATCATGAAAAGTTAGTTGAGTTAATGCTAACTTTTGGAGCAAACTTAGGTAATTACATATACTATGATGACGGAGTGACGTTTAGTTACCGTAATAAAGATATTATAGAGCGTATCAGAATCCCTAAGAAAAGATATAAGTCAGATTGTTATCTCTATATCAACAGCGGAAAGAAAGATGCTCAAAACTTGCGTATCATAAAAGAAGCAATGCAAATGCGAACGCAACAATCTCCTGAAGTGGACGAACTTACTGCGTTTGCTAAGATAATTAGAACGACTTCAATCAATGATGCGGAACAAATACTTTTTGATTATACTGAATTAGCATCTAAAAAACGTCAAGCTGCACAAGAGCAGAATCAACAAATGATGCAACAATTGAAGCAACAAGAGGTTGAATTAGAAGGTAGGTTAAAACAGATGGAATCACAGGCGAAAGCAGAATTGGAACAGATAAAATCAATCGCTGCAAGGGAAATCGCTAATATCCAATCAGCTACTAAAAAATATGAAGTTGATAATAAAGTTGCTATTGAAAAAGAAAAAATGCAACACAGTTTTGCTGAAACTAAATATAAAGCAGACAGTGAAAGAGCCATTGAATCCGCTTTTTTAAAAAAGGAAACTAACGATACTCAAATAGAAGCAAAGCTAAATATGATGAGTATGTTTATTGAAGATGCAAATAGAAAAATCGAACTTAAACAAAGGTCTAAAGAAAAAATAAAAGATTAAGATATGAATGTTCAACTACCAAATGGAGATGTTATTGTAAGACATGAAGGCGTAAAACCTATCGAAGATACAACCCCTGTAGTTGCAGGAAACAATAACTTCGTAGATTACTTTGCAGAATATGCTAAGAAAAACAATTATGAAGTAGATCCGGAATCTTTAAAAATCGAAAACGAAGATGAACTTTTCGATAAGATTTTTGAAGTAAAGCATCAACAGAAGTATGGCAAGGATAATCAAATATTGAAACTTGCTGAAAATAATGTTGATATTTCATCATTGGCAACTAAGATAGCAGAGTACGACGGTTTATTAGCTAATGATGATAGAGAGTTTTACTATCAAGCTAAAGCATTGGAAACAGCAAATGCTTTCCAAGCACAAAACCCAAATGCAACTAACGAAGTCATTCAACAGACTTATAATAATTCTTACAATCAACTAAAAACGCAGCACGAAAAAACGGATGACAGTTTATTTGGTGACTTAGCAAATCCATATCGAAACAAATACAAAACTGAACGAGATAGTATTATTCCAAAAACTATTGATAGAAATCAATCTTTGAAGCAAGAGCGGTTAAATACTTTTAAGAAAAGCCAACAAGGCTTAATTGAAAGTGCAATTAACAACCCGAGTTTTCTTGAAAAAGGAGATAATGAATTCAAGACTTTTTTAGAAGAGAAGACTTCTATTGATGGAAATGAGATAAAGTTTTTGAAAGAAATAGGTTCAGACCCTAAAAAACTTTCAAAAATGCTCGAACTGTATTATCTTGACAATAAAGGTAGATTAAGCGAAGCGGTTGGAAAAAGGGTTTTAGGCAATCCAAGTGTTAAATCACCATTATTTAATCTACAAAGTAGTGGCGGTGGAACTAAGTATATTGATACTTCTAAGCCGCATTAATAATAACTAAAAAAACGAATAATGAGTAAGAATCCAACTTTAGTTCCCGGTATGATAGTACCCGGACGACCTTCTCGGTTAAAAAACGATAAGGTAACAGAGTACAATGACCTTACAAGGGCGGGACTTGAACGACCTCAAATGCTTCAAGCGATGGCAAAGCACTTGAGTTATGAATGCGGAATGTTGTCGCAAATCTTGATGTACACAGGAAGAGAGTTTAACGAAAGAATGCTATCAAGCAAGATGTTAGGAGCTGAAAAGTTGGCTATTCTTAGAAACAACTTTCAGTTTATTGATAGTTATCGCTTTATGTTTAACGTTGGTTCGCCAAAACATAAGATGATTACTTTTGTAAAAGACCCAAGTGTTAATGATATTTTTGTTGGTAAGTTAGGTAAGCCTTTCAAAGTTTACATCAACGACGTTCATGTTGATAAAGATGATGTAATCTTGTTGAGTGATTTACGCTCTAACTTGATGATTATCTCGCAGCCTGTCCGCCACGCAAAGCACACGGAATTAACTGTTCGATTAAACTTTGCAAACAATAATCATGCTGTCCATAGAACACTTGTTTCTAAAGGAGCTTTTGCCAAAAGAAGTACGAACTATAAAACAGAACGCTCTACTCACGGTAGCCGTTTTGAAATGAGCTCAAATGACATGGCAATGGGTTCTATGAGTACTCACCGTTTCCAAACTGATCAATCAGGACACGCTTCCGTCGTGAAGAATAACATTGAGTGGTTTTCTTATATGTTTGAAGATGGTACAGTAGGTACTTATTGGATTGACATTTGGAAATACAAGATGTTGAAAGAATCTTGGAAGTTTATCGAAAATCAATTGTTTACAGGTGTTGCTCCTCGTAATCCTGATGGAAGTTTCTATGCAGATGCTCAAACAGGAAAGAAGTTTATCGCAGGAGATGGTATGTTACACCAATGTCGTTCTATGCTTCGTAAAGCATACAATAACATGAGCCTTGGACTTTTTGAGGATTTGGCTTATGAATTGAAAAAAGATTCTATTGGTAATATTGATGGCGACTTAGAGTTTGTATTTTTAGGCGGCATGAAAGCAGTTATGGCATTCACAAAGATGGTAAAAAAAGAACTTGGTGGAACATATTCTCCAAATGCCTTCTATTACACAGATGCTTATGGAAATGAAGGTTATAAGTCAAAGTTCAATGTTTTGGAATTGCCTTTCGCAAAAATCTATATTGCTCAAACGGATTACTTTGACCAAAAATGGATGCCAACACAGACTATGGCAAATGGCGACAACCTTAATTCTCACCGTGCTTATTTATTAAATATTAGTAGAATGCAAGGCGGCGAAGAAAATGTTTCCTTGGTAACTATTCCAGGTCGTGACATGATTCAAGGAAGAGTGGCAGGAATGGCAAACCCGGGCAATAACGGAGTGTTATCTACAACGGAAGATGTTGAAGGTCACCACTTGATGCGTACGGCAGGAATTGCAGTACACAATCCGAATTGCTTGGCGGAAATATACAAGCCGGCTCAATACGTATAAATAATTAATTACTAACTAAACCTTAATATAATGGCGACTAAATATAGTCCACTTGTTCAAAGACTGCTTAGAAAGCAAAAGCTTATCGTAAAAGATAGGAAGTATGCACATATCAAAGGCATTGAAATAGACAATCGAAGAATATCTGTCAACAATGGAACGGCTGACAAGCCACATTACAAAGAAACAAACAGAACAGTTTCAAGTCTTTTCGGTGTTAAAAACTCAACTGTACCTTTGTTAAAAAATGGTCAATGTATGGGTTCTTGGGAGAATGGATTGACTAAAAAAGAAATCGAGTTTTTGGCTGATGCAGGTATTCCAAGGATTGATGAAAACACAGAGATTAGTTATTACGACAATCAAATATTTGATTTAACTAATCCTGTCGAAGTAGCTTACTTTAATGTCTTGATGGCATCGGGAGTTATTTCACCATCAGAAGAATTGTTAGGTAGTCGCCGTTATTATTTAGAGTTTAGCGATAAAGTTCGTTTGAATAAAAACAAGAAGAAAGAAAATCTTCGTGCTGTTTTGACATTAGAGAAAAAACTTACGCCTGTTGAAAAGCGTCAATTACTATATGTTGTGAACTTCTCAATTCCGATTAATTCGGATATTAGAATTGATGCAATGAGCGATGAAGATGTGTCAGATGCTTTTTCAGATATTGTACTTGACGATGACTTTATAGAGTTAATCTTGAAGAAAGCAACAGGTGCAGGAAAGACAATCGAAACAGAAGCATTACTTTGTAAAGCAGTCGAAAAAGGGGTGTTCTTTTTAGATGTTCAAGAAAGAGTGTTACAAATGCACGGTGATGGTAATACGACTGTATTTTCAGATAATTACGATGAAGCATTGAAGTTGCTTTCAAGTAATATGGAATACAGAAATAGAATCATTGCTTTGACTTCTGATACTAATTACCAAGCAATGAGCATGAGTGATACTTCTGATAGTTTATTAAGCGAATTGTACGCAACAGAAGACGAGGAACTTGATTATGAAACTATTAAGTTTGAAGAGATTCAATTCTTAGAAGTCGAAGAGATTCAATCATTTATCAAAAAGTCAAAAGGCTACGAGCAAATCAAGCATAAACTTGAAAATGTAGTAGAAAAAGATGATTGGGTGTTTTGGGGGAAAATGGCTTTCGCTTCGAGATATGTTAAACCTATTCTATTTAAGTTCTTTAAAGAGCATGAGGGTATAATGACTGCAAATGGAATTAAAATCCCGAAAACGAACAGTAGAATTATGACAATGTACGAAGTGTATGTTAAAGTCCAAGATGCTATTCAAAAAGATTTTGAAGAAAAATAGATAAATGATACTTGCGAGTAAAATATATGAGGATTTTTTACATGACTTGTTTCATCAAGAAACATCAACGGTTACACCATCGGAGTTCAATAGGTTAGCAAAAAGTGCTTTAAACCTTTGGCTCGAAGAGATAAGGAAGCATTACGACAAGCACGAAATGCTTTTAGATAACGCTTCTATCTTAGTGGAAACAATCACTTTGCAATCTGTAAGTAATATAATCACAATCCCTGATAAAACAGATGGATTTGAATATGCTTTTATTTTAAGGGTTGAGTTTGATACAGACAAGTGTATTGATAAACAATTAGGTGTTTTGAATAGACAAAATCATGGGGTTAATTATTATCAGACATCTTCTAATTATGAAGTATTTTACACGTTAGAAGAAGATAAGATTATACCTAAAGTAAATGGATTTGTTGTTAATTCAGCAGATGTCAAGTTTTTAAAATATCCGAATATATTTTCAGTAGATGACAATGGAGTTAGTGTAGTAGATTCTGACTTAACTCCATTGATTATCGAAAACATTATTAAACTTATGTTGCAGTTGTACAAAATGCAGCATACAAACTAATTATTATTATGAATGGTATTAATGCAAACAATAGCATTTCAGCAATATATCCTGACTTTGACGAGAGTTCAGAGTTAGTTGATTTAGGAGATGGCAATTACAGATTTGGCATGACAAACATCTTTAACCTAAACAACGTCAAAGGGGTTGATGTTCAATGCGTTGAGAATCGGTCAAAAAAAGCAATTGAGATTGAGTTTGCTGTTCCTGCGAATTGGGTTGAATATGAAGACATTGGAATCAAAATCAAAATCAAAAGAGATGCTGAATGGAATGTAAATACATTTCACGATTATACTAACTTCTTTCCATATAGCTACGATGTAGTTGCGAACGGTCAACCTACGGCAACAAAACTTCGTGATGCAGTGTATAATATGATTTACAACTACCAAGCAGATGGGCGAGGAGCTGTTTTGTTTGATATTGTAAAGTCGGGAACGACTAAGTTGATTATCATTGCTAAAACATCAGACTTTGATTTTGAAGTTCACAATTGGAATGCAAGTGGTACAATCACTACTCTTTCAGAACACGAAGAAGGTGTTTGGTATGGAAACAATTGGAAACGATTCCGCCCTATTCCCGATTTGTTCCCTGGCGAAGACTTGCCTGACTACTTAATGCGTTGTAAGTCGCCTTGTTTGATTACACTTCAAAACTGTGTTCCTGCTTGTGATTTAGATGAACCCGAGCAGTTATTGATGGCAGGAAAGTCATGGAATGGAACGGTTCACGTTTGGGTTGATGGAAGCCACGAAGCGTTTGAGCCTTTCTTGGAAGCAATTAAAACGGCTGTTCCAAACTCGGCAGCAGTAACTTACAATGGTTGTTTTGGTAATCCGTCGGTTACAATGAAAACTGACCACTTGTTGATTGCTTCGACAGGATTGGCTAATTCAAAAATCACGGTTGAAGGGTTGTCTGCGGCATACTCTATCAACAATGGTTCTACTCTTGCAGCAAATACTAATGTATTAGCAAGTACATTTTCTGCTTTCAAGATTAAAAAAGCTATCATTGACGCAATGAATGATGATAAAGTATTAACTATCACTTATACGCACAATGCAGGAATTGCTTGTGAGACAAAAGTGTTTAAGTGGAACAAATCAATTGGCTTGTTAAGCGATTAATATGGTTTTGTATTTTGTTTTATTGGTAGGCGTATTGAATGCTTCGGTTATTATTGGAGCCTACAAGTTATCTTCAAAGGGTTACTTGTTTTATTCGGTACGCTTAATTTTTGAAAAGATTGTTTACTATAATTTTGACGAAATAAAGATTAATTATGTGTTAGAGTTTTTTTACCGTCCTGTATTAGGATGTGTTATTTGTATGAACAGCCTTTGGAGTGTAGGAATGTTATTTATTTATTCTTATTTAGATGTAATTAACTTGCAATCATTTGCAATGAAAGATTTGATTTCCTATATATTATCTATTTTTGTTAGCGTAACAATATGTACTTACTATGAAGATAAACTCAATATTCAGTACGATAAGTCGGATTCAGTACAGATTAGCTAATGATGTAGTGACGGATGAAAGTATTCCTTTACAGTTAATTGAAGATACTTGCCATTCTGTTAGGCTTTCGCTTTTTAAAAAGAATAACAATAAGTCAAGTTTTTATCAAAAGATATGTTGTATTCCTGTTGAGTGTGAAACTGTGGAATGCGATGGAATGGTATTAGAAAATATACAAGTGATTAATATTCCCGAAGTGCTTACCGAGGCAAATATTTCAGTAAGCACTTTAAGTGTAGAAGAGGGTAGCACTTATTTATACTTAGGTAAAAACAAAAGTAAGCCTATGAAAAAAAGTAGGCTTATGAAGCAACTGAACCAAAGGTCATTTACATTATTAGGTAACAACAAGTTAGTTATTTATGACGATGAACCTATTGAGTTTCTTTGCGTTTCTGCTTTATTTGTAGATCCTTATGATGAAAGAATTATTGCTTGTTCCGATATTACTTCTCCGAGGAAAGATGCCGAATATCCTATACCATCTTCTTCTTTATTGCAGTTAGAAGATATTGTTTACAGGTTGCTTATCAATAGAAACACAGTTAACGAAACAGATAATAACTCTAAGAAAGTGATGTAATATGCCAACAATAGTAAATAAAAACAAAGAATTGAATGTCGTAATTGTCAATAGGTCATTCCGTATTGATGGAGTTGATTTTCCGCCAAATACGCAATTGCGATGGTCACATAAAGAAAAGAGTTGTTCTTGTAAAAACAAACCTTGGAATTACAATGTAACGGCTTACGCAGATGGTGTTCCGTTGCCTGACAATAGAACTTCTTTTAAAGTGACTGATGATTTTGTGGTAGAAGGGTTAATTGAAACACACGAAAGAATACGTCCTTTAGCTTTGGATAAAGTCGATGCTCAACGGTACAGGAATAATAAACTCGGGGTTGCTCCAAAAGATACTATTCCTACTCATAGAGATAAAGACGGCTTTTACATGGCAAATGGAAACATGGATTACCGTTCAGGGAAAACAGACTTGAAACATGATTGATAAAAAGTATCATTACAAAGATGGTGAATATCCGGGGCATCATAGAGAAGAGATTGACAAAGAGTTTTATAATTGGCAAGACTTCTATACTAAAATGCCATTTTATTGTGGTGATGGAGGTCCACCGTTTATCTTTAAGTTAAAAAGAAGAAACTTCCGAGAGTTTCCTCTCTTTGGCTTTTGTATGAACTTAGGGTTACTTGCTAAATATCAATACACTTGGGAAAGACGGTTAAAGCTTTATCATCGACTGTTAGGAATATTTTATGACTACATACATTGGAGAGTAATATACTCTAAAAACGCTATTGACTTTGGGATGTTTTTGATGAAGCGTGATGATGATTTTAATGGACAAATAAGGTTGACAAAACCATCAAAAGCAGAGTTCACTAAAAATGAAAGGGTTTTAATATACAATACAGGCATAAGAACGCAATATGTGCATCGAAAGGTAGTAAATGATGTTGACTTCACAAGAACGCAACAAGAAGCTCAAAAGTCAATAAAAGCACTACATGAATTGGTAAAGGAAAATCCTCAAACTTGCGTATGGAAGCGTAAACAACTTGAACTAAAAAACAAATAACTAATGCAATATTATTCTTACAATGACTTTTTGGTTTTCTTGAAATCCTACAATTCTGAATGGGATTTAACAGAAATATCTAACTTAGAAGTTATTGTACTAAACGCTTTAGTCAAAGTAATTAATGTTCAACATACGACAGAAGTTACTTGTGTTTACGATATTAAGAATTGCATGGTAGAATTGCCACATGATATTTATAAAATAGTGTGTGCTTCATTGCCTTACGTTCAGAGAGGAAACTTTTTACACTTTGAGGTTGCATCGGGAAAAGTAGAAATAACCTACAAGTCTTATCCTTTGCAAGATGACCGTCCTACGATACCACAATCTGCTATTGATTACATTTGTGCTGTTGTTGAGGCACAATATGCTAAAAACGCTTGGATAAGAGGAGAGATTAACAACGGACAGTTTACTTATTTTAAGCAAGAATCAGATACAAAGTTACGTGCTGCGACTACTCATTTACCCGATAGGCAAGAAATGAATGCAGCTTTATTTATGCAAAAGTTTGGAATATTTGTTAAAATGTAAAAATGGCAAAGCAACGAAGTAAATACGATACAATCGAAAACTATCCTTTTAGACTTAAAACTGACAAAGATGAACTTCTAAGCACAAAAGAAGATGCTTATTATCTCGAAAACGTTAGAATAGAGCAAAAGGATAGTTTTTATTTAGTGAACTTGACAGAAGAAAAGGTAGGATTTACTTTATCTGACGGGTTTAAGTCTATTGCTATTGCTTCCTATAATCAAATATATTTTATATTCTCACTAAACCCTACTACTGACGAGTTAGAAGTAGGGTCTTATCCTTCTCCCGATTACAACGGCAACTTAGTTGACCAATATCAACCATTGAAAACTTACGTTGGCAGCCAAAATTATTTTAATCAAAGCATTTGTGATTATGATGTCAATGTTACTCGACAAGATTTTAGAATAGCAAACTTCGGACTTTCACTAAAAAGGCATGAATTGCATTGCTACGACTTTACAGACGGTAGCATAAATCTTTTATTGCTTTCGGAAAGTGGAAACGTGGTTTTTAATAGTGGGTTTAGTGCTGACGGAATTATAAAAAAAGGCTATTTTAACGATAGCGATATATTAGAAAAAACTTATCTGCAACTAAATGAATTTGTTTGTCCTCCAAATGTATCACCATCAATCGAAAGTAATGGAAGTTTGCAAACAGGTAGTTATGAGTTTTATATTAGATACAAAAAACTTAATGGGAGTACAACTTCGTTTAAGAAGATAACTAACCAGGTAAATGTATTCGATGGTCAAGTTCATGATGTAACAGATGTGTTTCGTGTGTTTAGTTCAGAAGGTGAACAGACAAACAAATCAATACTACTTGAGTTAAGCCAAAACAATCCTGCCTATGAGTTTTTTGAAATAGGTGTTATTTATAGAAGTGGGGCAAACAAAAACATAACCCTTGCTTACAAAGTAAATCAGTTGTTCAACAATGAGCAAGTTACTTTTGATATATCTATTAAAGGTAATAACTTTTTACCTATTGATGTGTCGGAAATACTATCTTCTAAGATAATCGAAAAAGGATGTTTGACAGGTGACTTTGTGAAAGGAATGTTCTTTGGAGGTAATTGGTTTAACCAAAACTTCAATAATTCAGACTTATGCGAGTATGCAAAACTTGTTCAAATAGGAGAAGAGTTAGTTAATGTAGCATCTGATGATTACACCAATGATTTAACGTCACATACGGGAGCGTATGGAGTAGGAGATAAAGACAGAGGTTACTTTTCAGGAGAAACTTATTGCTTTATGTTACACCCTGTTTTTAAAGATGGGAGTATAGGATTAGGGTTTCCAATGAAAGGGCGTGACAACTTGGATGGATTAGGGACAGGAGCAACTAACGAAAAGGGAATATATCGTTTTTCAAGTAAGCAAAGTATTCCGTTTTTTAATGGAACTGACTTGTTTTCTAAATACCCGACTTTTGATTTTACAGATGCTAACTTAAATGCAAAAACTACGTGGATTGAAGATAATGTAAAAGGATGGCACATATCACGTACTAAGCGAAATAAAAACATGCTGTATCAAGGCATTCTCTATAATTGCTACAATGGTGATTTTAGGCATACAGTAATAAATGATCCAGATAAAATGAAGGTAGGAAAGTCATATCCTTACGATGTTGCAAACTTGGATATTTACGAGAATCATGACAAGTACTTTCCATTAATTGAGCCGAAATCATTTTACTTTGCATCATATAAAGATTCAGTTTTTACAATTCCTAACTTTAGAAAAATCATGTATGGTTTTGATGATGGCACAGACAATCATCAAACACCAACAGGAAAGTATGCTTTGTTTTCTACGGATTTTATGATTGACGAACAGATAGGTGAAATAGACTTGTCATCTGCATTTATTCAAAAGATAGCAGTTACTAATCTTGACCCTAAGTCATTTGGTAACTTTGTTGCTTCCAATACAAACTTAAAAGGACATTATCAAGATAGTTACATTTCTTTTCAGTCCAATCCAACGGTAGTTGAAACATATTCTGTCACGCCTTGGTCGGGAATTGAAAATAACGAGTTTTGCTCTAAGTTAGATGTAGGAGGAATTGAAACAGGATGGCATTATGGTTATGATGAAAGTACAGGAGGAAACGCACCCGAGGGATATATATTCAACTTAGGAATGGCTTGTCCTGCATATATTGGAATAGAAAGTGATGATGACTTAACACATTATGTAAATGATTTTGTTGCTATTTACAAAAGAAATCCTGTTGGTTTAAACATTGAAGATGAATATTCGACAAGTGGTGAATTGTTTGGAATTATATCTAAAATAGTTTTATTAGGCGAAGATAATACTTCCTGCGGAGGAGGTGATTGTTACGTTCAACGAAATACGATTAAGACTATTCATGCAACAGGACACGATGCTACAACCTTAGAGTTCTTTGCTCCAAGCCTTACATCAGGGAAAGATGATATAGGTTTTGGTTTATTCCTGTCTTTCGTTTCGGAGAATAAACATAACAGTTACGGTAGAATACCAAAAGGAGGTAATTCTTTTTATGCTCACAAATCAATAGAGGATTTTTTAGGTCAATTCAATCTTCCCGAATCATTCTTTTACAATAGAGGGTATGACTTTGAGCTAATACAAAACTTCACAACTTACGATGCTCGATTAAATCTATCGCAAAATAATCTTAGAAATTCAATCGCTTACACGTTAAGGCAAAAATCAGAAGGCATAGAAGATGCTTACAGGAGTATTTTAGGAGGTCAAATAAAAACGTTCAACCTTAATGATGGAAAGATAGTTAAGCTATTGGAACAAAATGGTAACTTAATAACAATACATGAAAACGCAATACATGGACATCCTGTAAATGAACGGATTGCAGTTTCAGAAGAAAGTAAGTTGTCAATAGGTTACGGAGAAATACTTCCCGAGCAAACACAAAAGATAAGTAGGTACGGAACGCAATACTTATTTGGTGCATGTAAAGATGACCAAAAAAGAATATACGGAATAGATGTAAATAATCAAGTAATATGGCGATTAGGACAAGGGTTTGAATTATTGTCTAAAGTGAAGATGTGTCAAAAAGAAGTGCATTATCTTATCTTTGGCAACAACATAGATGAACGTTACCAAAAAGTAATATTGGACGGTTACGAAACTGATTTTGTAAACCTTTATTTTGACCATAGGTTTGATGAAGTTTTATTTACTATTCATAATCATACTTTACGCTCTCTTGCATTTTCCACATTATCGGATGAGTTTGTAGGCAGACGAACAGATATTGAGTTACAGGCAATAAATGAGCTTCGCAGCTATGATTTGAATGAGTTTATGTTACCCGATTTTTCAGATTACAGGAAAGACTTTGTAATTGGTATTGTTGTGACGAATAAAATAAACTATCAATACCATTCGCATCATTTGCTTTCAGTTCAAAATGATTTAGGATTAAAAGAAGTTTTATTTTCAACAGACAATCAATCGGAGATATTAACGGTTGCAACTGCTCCGAGTTGGTATAAGCCACAGTTTAGAAATAAGATATGGTTTGTACCAATTCCTCGCTCTACTGCGTTAGGTAGTACACATCAAGTCAAAAGTGTAATGACAGGAGATTATATGAAAAGTTTGTTTATCTTTGAAAAGATAGGTAAATTGGAATTGAAAGGAATATTAACCAAAGTATTAAACAACTTTAGATAAATGCCAAAAACACCATCATATCCAATTGTTCGTGATGAAGCGATGAAACGATACTACCAAGCGGGTACTATGGCAAGGGCGAATAAGTTATATTCAATGTATGTGCAAGGCAACGAACCAATTCCTACACAACCGAAGCCAACTAAACAA
>JBGCFH010000300.1:0-6310 GCA_045106825.1 Saprospiraceae bacterium
TTTGCAATAGGAGATAAATTGAAAATAGAAAAAGTTGGAACAACTATTTATTACAAAAAAAATAATACTACTTTTTATACTTCTTCCTTAGTTCCTACTTCAGATTTATATGTAGATGTGAATTTATTTAATTCTAATAGTACTATTCATAATACCTATGCTTCTTTTGGTTGTGCCAATATCTGCGATGATTTTAATTTAGTTATCAATGCACAAAATGATGAGACTTGTTTGGGTGCAAATGATGGTTCTGTTGATATTGATGAATTACCTTCTGCAACTTACCAATGGTTAGATAATCCTAATATTACTACTGCAGATAGAAATAATTTAGCGCCCGGTTATTATGTTTTAGTAGCATCCTCTACTTTAAGTTGTGGCGATGATACAATTACAGTAACTATTGGTAGTGGAATTGATTTACAAACTACAATTATTAATCAAATAGACGAAAGTTGTTTAGGAGCAAATGATGGTTCAGTAAATGTTTCCTCAAATCAAACTAACGTTTCTTATTTGTGGTTAGACAATAATAGTACAACCGCTAATCGTACTGGTATGACTCAAGGCACTTACACCTTAGTTACTACTCATGATACTTTTGGTTGTACCGATACACTTACGGTATCAATAGGTGGTTCTTCAACACCTTGTAGTAATTATTCTTATGGAAATATTACTCAAGCATGTGATGACAACTTCTTCTGTATACCATTAACAGCTACAAATACCGTTTCTAATGGTATTCAAGGATTTGACTTCTGGTTAGATTATGATTCAACCCTTATGATACCTACAGGAGTTGTAACCTTAGGAGATGTTGTTACAAATGGAGGAACAGCAGGTTATAATCTTTATGTACCTCAAGCAGGTCAAGTACATGTTGGTATTTATTATACAAGTGGAACTGGTAGTTATTTAACAGGTTCAGGAAGTATTGCTTGTGTTGAATTTAGATTATTACACAATGGAATGAATCAAACAGGAGTTTACAGTTTAACAGATGCGAATGTCTTAGAAGCTTATGATGCTACGATTAATTCAGCAATAGATGTATTGACATACGCAAATAATGGATCACTAACCTTAACAACAGGTAATGATATTTTAAATGGTCGTTTGATTTATCATGATGATTCAAATAATGCAATTGTAAATATCTCTGGCGGAACGGCTCAAACAATCATTAACACTGCTGTAAATAATGCGGGGAATTGTTTCATGGGTGCTGCTGCATCTCAAATAATTGATAATACAGCAAATGCAGCACACTGGGGTTATTATCAAGTTCCTATGTCAAGTGGAAATGCAGTTCAAGTAAGTCGTGATATTGATAACAGTACAATGGTAATGGATGTCATTAATGGAGCAGATGGAGTTGCAATTTGGGAAATTAGTTCAAATGCAAATACTTCTCCTACTATTTATGAATTGATTGCAGCGGATGTAAATGGAAGTGGAATTATTAACTCTGGTGATATTACATTAATTCATCAAAGAGCAACGATGGCTATTACGAGTTATCCAAACAATACTAAAGATTGGGAATTTTTATCTGATGAATTATTAACACAACCTCAATTTAAAACGATTGACAATGGTGGTTTAGCAGATAGATTTAATGTACCAAGTATTGATGATTGTATAGCAGTACAAACGGTTGGAAACGGTTGTGCAAGAGCTGATGAAAATATCCACGGTATTTTGATTGGTGATGTCAATGGTAACTGGAACAATATTACAAATGGTACAGATAAATCTAATGATGAATTAGTAGTTGATATTACGAATGCAATTAATTTAGGAAATAATACTTATCAGATTCCAGTATTTTACAATGCAACTGATTTGATTACATCTATTGATTTTAATATTGATTATGACGAAAATGTAATGTCTATTAATGATGTAATCACTACTACTGCAACACAATCGGCTCAATACGTTTGGAATGATTACCAAAACGAAAATGTTTTATTAAGTTCTTCTATCGTCAATGGTATTCAAACTAATCAACCAGTATTCTACATTGAAGTGACGGTAACTTCTGATTTGAAAAGCTATCACTTTGGAAGTAACAATACTGCTTACTTAAATGGAGAATTAGTTGATGTAACTGTATTAGGAACGACATCTACTGAAAATGCTTTATTAGAAGATATTCAAGTGTATCCAAATCCATTTGGAAATTACTTCACAGTAGATTACAGAAATTATATCAATAAAGTAGAAACTATTGATTTATACACTTTGAACGGACAACATATTCGTACAATTGATATAGAAAATGATGGTCAATCAACCATTAATACAAACGAGTTATCAAGCGGTATTTATGTTATTTCTATCAATAATGTAAAATATATTAAAGTAGTAAAAGTCGATTAATTCGATTAATTCGATTACATAATTACTTTAATAATAAACGGCAGTATTTCTTTCATTAGAAATATTGCCGTTTTCATTTCAACAAAAAAATAGCGACATTCAGAACTAACTGAATGCCGCTTTATATTTTTCAGAATAATTACAAATTATTCATTGTCTATTTCTAAATTATCCTTTTACTGTTTCAATAATAACAGCAGCAACTTTGTAAGGATCAGCTTCAGAGTTTGGACGACGATCTTCTAACCAACCTTTCCAACCTTTCTCTACCGTTACAATAGGAATACGGATAGATGCACCTCTATCAGAAATACCATAGCTAAATTGGTCAATTGATTGAGTTTCGTGTAAACCTGTCAAACGCATGTGATTATCAGGCCCATATACATCAATACATTTTTTGATTACGTCCGCTGGAGCAAATTTCTCACAGATTTCTTCATAAGTTTCACGGCTTCCACACGTTCTCAATACCTCATTAGAGAAGTTAGCGTGCATACCTGAACCGTTCCAATCTGTTGCACCTAAAGGCTTACAGTGATAGTTAATAGACACACCATATTTCTCAGCAGTTCTGTCTAATAAGAAACGAGCAACCCAAATCTGGTCACCAGCTGATTTTGCACCTTTAGCAAAGATTTGAAATTCCCATTGACCAGCAGCAACTTCAGCGTTGATACCTTCAATATTCAAACCTGCATCAATACAAAGGTCTAAATGCTCTTCAACGATCTCACGTCCGTAAGCATTTTTAGCTCCAACAGAACAGTAGTAAGGTCCTTGTGGTGCTGGATAACCTTTAGCAGGGAAACCTAATGGTAAATTGATTTCATCATCCCACAAGAAGTATTCTTGCTCAAAACCAAACCAGAAATCATTATCATCATCATTGATTTTCGCACGTCCATTTGTTGCATGTGGAGTTCCGTCAGCACTTAAAACTTCACACATTACTAAATATGCATCACGACGACCTGGGTCAACGCAAATGAAAACTGGCTTTAATAAACAATCTGAAGAACCACCTGATGCTTGATTTGTAGAACTACCATCAAAAGACCATATTGGACAGTCTTCTAATTTACCTGAAAAATCTTCTTCTACACGAGTTTTTGCACGCATCTGTTGTGCAGGTTCTGTACCATCTAACCAAATGTACTGTAATTTTGACTTAGCCATCGTTTTTTTTAATTTTAAAACTTTTTTAATATTTAGATTTTTATACAATTGTCATAGATTTTTTTTTGTAAAAAACAGAAATCAAGGTGTAACAAAGATTTCGGCACGATTTATTCTGCATAAATTTTACAAAAAGTCTACGTTCTTATTTATTTTATGTATTTAATAAAACGTAAATTGTCAAAATAATAATTCAGCATACCAAATATCATTTTACTTTTAGTTAATGATATTTGATAATTTTAGGACGCTCTTGAATTTATTAGTAATTTTTTAGATATGTTGTTTACTTTTCTATTTTCTCGATTCAATGATGCAAAAGTATTTACTTTTTAGTAGCTAACAAAAAGTAAACGTTTACATTGCAAATTTTTACGTACTACAAGTTAGCTTTAAATTTAATGCAAATAATTATTTTTTGAAATTTCAAGATATAACATATAAAAAATTGAGATTAACGCAATTTGTAAATATATATTTCAATTATTATTTCGTCAAAAAAAAGTCATTTTGTTAAAAGATTGTAAATCAATTGTAATCCAAAGTCTTAGAACAATATTTCAATGAAATTAGACATTTTTTTTATAGAAGATATTTTGTTTTGTAATAAAAAATTCCGTTTTTCAATGTTTATTATTACTTAATAATCGGATGTAAGTAATAATTTCCAAACTTTATATATTCGTAGCAACTTATTGACAAATTATTTAAATCGTATCATGTCGTGATTAGTAAACTGCTTTGTTTTTTAGGAATTACTCTACTGATGTTTAGTTGTACGGCAACTAAACACACCATCGTACAAGAAGAAAAAGGAAGTGAAGAGTTAATAATGCCAACTCCTTTGATGGCTAAATTATCAGATTCATTAGCTCCTACTACAAATTTACAAACTGAACTGGTAAGAAATTACAGATTAAATCAACGTGCTTATCCTTATCCACATCCACAATTCTATCCAATTACATCTCCATATCAAAAAATCAGAAATGATTCGCAAGGAGATGGTTTTTTTGGTGCATCAAGAGGACGACGTAGACACAATGGTATTGACATTTTAGTCACGCCTGGCAATGCCGTTTACTGTCCAATTGAAGGTATTATGCTTCGTATGGCTTATCCTTATGGTACAGCCCGAGGCAATCATCAATGGGAAGGTTGTGCCATCATTGGAGTTGGTGACTATCGTGGATATGAAGTAAAAATATTCTACATGCGTCCTTTTGTCATTGGCGATTATTTGTTTCCAGGAGATATTATTGGAATCGCTCAAGATATTTCACGCAAATATTCACCTGCTATGATGGATCACTTGCATGTCGAAGTAAGACGAAATGGCGTTCTGATTGATCCTGCTACTTTGTTTGAATTAGTTAAATAAATGCATAAAAAACCTGTCAAGTTTTTTCCCAGTAGTTCGGGATACACAAACACTTGACAGGTTTTTAGTATATCATCTCCTACCCTTTTTTAGTCAAAAATACTTCCGCCATCATACATCTCGCACTTCCACCACCATATTTTTCAATCGTATAAATCGGTGCATAAAGAATAGTTGTAAATTGCTCTATCAAATCAATCTGATCTTGTTTTAGTGACTTATAAGCTTGTTCAGACATGACTAAAAATGTTTTCCCGTCTTTATTTTCAACTTGTAACATATTACCCGCAAAAGCTTCAATCTGTTTCATCGTCAAGTCAATGACTGTTTTTTCTGTTTTTTCAAAATAATTTAACAGCGTTTTTCGTTCCGCTTTATCTCTAATACTTTCCATACAAATTACCACAAACTCATCTCCCATTGCCATCATCACATTGGTATGATAAATCTCTTGACCATGACTATCAACCGAATGAAACACTACTTTTTCGTATTCCGCCCATTCACAAAACTTGTTTAATAATTCTGAATCTGTTCTCGGACTCAAACAAGCGTAGACCAAACGATTCACACGATCCAAAATCATACTTCCTGTGCCTTCCAATATTTGTCCTAAGTCCTCATGTTCCGAAAAATCCAAGTATCGTTTGACATTATAATTATTCCTAATCAAATCAATCACATACGATTGTCGTTCTAATCTACGGTTTTCCGTTAACATCGGATACAAAATCATTGTACCGTTCTCATGTGTAGAAATCCAATTATTACAAAAAACAGCATCAGGTTTCACAGGCGATTTGCTGTCTTGAGCGACAATAATACTAATTCCATTTGAACGCAATTTTTTGACAAATTCATCAAATTCTGTGACCGCCAATTCCTTAATATCTTTGATCGAAAGAGAGGTATCATTATGCTGAAAAGCATTACTAACAGCCGTTTGGGCATTAAACCCAAAATTAGCTGGTCGAACCATCAAAATGGTTGAAGTTGTTTGTTTCATTAATCGTATAGCATTTTTAGTATTAATACAAAAAAGATTGCATCAAAAGTCAAGACAATGTATAAGTTTATGAACTTATAAAAACTCAATCAATCTAAATTATCATGAATTTATTTCATAAACATAGAAACAAGACTTTTAACATAATCTCTTTTTTTAATATTGTTTTACAAAGAATGGATTTTTTTTAATCATATCTCATAAGTATTCAAATCAAGGGCTTTCTCATAGAAATAATTTGAACCACAAAAGGCATAATAGGCACAAAAGGTATTCACAAAAGAATTAATAAATATAACTTTTGTGAATATCTTTTGTGCCTATTGATTCTTTTGTGGTTCAAAAAATATAAATTT
>JBGCFH010000301.1:0-8889 GCA_045106825.1 Saprospiraceae bacterium
TCTTTATGATTTTACGTGGTTTTGAATATTTTGATGCTAAGTAACGGCCCCGAGTCCTCGGGGCTGCCGAAAATATCACAAACTCATACGGCAGCTAAAGCAGCCGCTACTGTAAACCACATAGAATCATAAAGAGCCAAAAAAATCTGCTTGAAAAAAGCATTTTGCGAAGCAAAATTTAGCAATTTTGATTTTTATTTTATCTTTCAGCGAGACGTAAATGTATAGTAAGATATTTGATTAATTGAATGTAGTCTAAAATATATCAATCATCAATCAATTCTTATTTTATTAATTTCCTGTTCTAATTTTTTTACACCTGTAAAGGTATAGGCGAAAACCAAGGAAATATAATTTCCTTTTGAAGAAAAAGAACCAGAATTTACGATGACTTCATCATCCCAAATGATGTAATTTCCTTCTAAAATATTAGAGAAACCAAATGTTGTATTTAGGCTTAGACCAATTAAATCTTTATTTTTTGTTAACCGTTGCAGTCCAATTCCTGTTAAGGCACTGAAATAAGGATTATTAGCATTAAATCGCATTTGTACTTCGCCTAATGCTTCATTTTTATCTGGATTTTGAGGATTTGAATCTAAGTTAAAGTTGATTTCTAAAGGTGAAAACCAACTCATTGTCATACCTAATCGAGCATATAACCAGTTCTTTTCATTGATTTGAAAACGAGGAACAACCGCTAACGGAACTTCTGCATAAATCTCAGGAATATTTTGTTTTCGGTTAAAATTATTTTCTATTCCAAACTCCGAAGCCTTTAACTCAACATCATAGCCAAAAGTTTGTAGACTAATATTTGTACCGACTTCTAACCCTAAATTTTTAAATGGATTAATCGTTAATGTACCACCTACAAAACCACCTTTTTTTGCGTTTATTATGAAGTAACCTTGCTCATTTGTATTTCCTTTTTGTTGAATTTGATTATTTAAATAACCTGTTTGAAAAGTCAAATGATAATTATTGAATAGTAAATCGTTGATGTTTTGTGCAGATAATGAAAACGTAAATAAGAGTAGAATGTAACAAAATGCTATTCTGAAAATAGTTATTTGGTTCATAAGAGAAACATTGAGGTAATGATTTATTTGTAATGTGTTTTTTTTTAACTTAATTGAGGTTGTTTTAACGAAATCAAATTTTAATTTCGTACATATAAGGATATTAAAACAACCTAAATAACGGAAGTAATTTTCGTAAAGGTGCTTAAAAATTGTTTTTTAACAATCAATCAATCAACACATTTTATATCTTCGCACTGTTTTAAAAATGACCATGATTTTACTTCAAATGAGATTGTGATTGATTTTTAGGTTTTATTAGTCATTTAACAATTTATCAGTACATTTATTTGACAATTAACTGACTTGTGACAGGTTAAACCTTAATAACTTGCAGTTCTAAACATTATTACAAATAATAATATTACAAATATAAATACAATTCATTATCAATTGCTTGTATGAAAGAGAAAATTATTATTGGCACACGAGGAAGTAAATTAGCACTGTGGCAAGCATATTATACAAAAGATCAATTAGAAGCTTTAGGCATTGAAGTAGAACTAAAAATTATAAAAACGAAAGGTGATAAAATTCAACATCTAAGTTTTGATAAAATAGAAGGAAAAGGATTTTTTACTAAAGAAATCGAAGATCAACTTCTGAATGGCGATATTGATATGGCGGTTCATTCAATGAAAGATTTGCCGACTGCTTCACCAGAAGGTTTGGTCGTAACGGCTGTTTCTTATCGTGAAAATCCTGCAGATTCATTGATTATTAATAAAGCTTCTTTTGTTGCTAATACACCGATGAATTTGCCGAAAGGTGCAATTGTCGGAACATCATCTGCACGTCGTAAAGCTCAATTGTTACATTTTCGCCCAGATTTGATTATCAAAGATATTCGTGGAAATGTCGATACACGTTTGCGAAAACTGAAAGAACAGGACTTTGATGCAATCGTTTTGGCAGCAGCAGGTGTTGCTCGATTGGAGTTAGATATGTCTGATTTTAAGGTGGTTACGTTCAATCCGAAAGAATTTGTTCCTGCTCCTGCACAAGGTGTTTTGGCGTTTCAAACTCGTTCGACTGACATCGGAACTCGTAGAGTTTTGAAACACATTCATAATACAACGGTTGCCGCTTGTACGAATGTAGAACGCAAAGCATTGAGTTTAATCGAAGGTGGCTGTCATACGCCAGTTGGGATTTATTGCGAACGTGATGTGAACAATTATTATCATGTTTGGGCAGCAATGGCAGATACTTGGGATTCGCCAGTTCGTCGAGTACAAATTTCGTCAAGTACAACACATAATTTAGCGGAAAGTGTGGTCGAAAAATTGAAATCACAAACAGCTTAGTTAATTGACAATTGACAATGAATAATTGATAATTGTGGTTTTAATTATCCATTGTCAATTATCAATTGTCAATTATCAATTATCAATTAATTTGAAAGTTTACATTACAAGAAATATTAAGGAAACCGACTTTTTCAAAACTGCTTTGGAAAAAGTCGGTTTTGCTGTTTTCGGTGAATCTTTGATTGAGTTTTCGGTGATTGATTTTGATTTAAATCTTGAGGCGGATTGGTTGTTTTTTTATAGCAAAAATGGTGTTCGTTTCTTTTTTAATCAGTTGAATGATAGAGCATTGGACATTATTAAAAATAAAAAAATAGGAACAATCGGAAATGGAACAGCGAAGCTTTTAAAACAACAGTATCAAATCGAACCTAATTTTATAGGAACTGGCGAACCGTTACAAACTTCAAAGGCTTTCGCCCAAAAAGCGGCTGGTCAAAAAGTCATATTTCCAAGGGCAAAACAATCAAAAAAATCCATTCAAACGCAACTGTCGAAAGTCATTCAAGTCATTGATTTAATCGTTTATGAAAACCGTCCTAAAAGCAATATTAATGTTCCTGAATCAGATTGTTTAGTGTTTACAAGTCCGATGAATGCTCGGGTTTATTTTGAAAATTATGACTTGAAATCGAATCAAAAAGTTGTTGCTATTGGTCAAACGACTGGAAATGAATTACTAAAAATCGGAATTAAAAATATTGTTATTGCTAAAAGTCCGAATGAACGAGGTTTGGTAGAATCCGTAGCTATAACCTACGGTTATTCATATTGAACTCTTCCAGAGTTCGAGAGAAGAACTCTGGAAGAGTTTGATATGAGTAGCTACAGGTTATACCTGTAGAAATTTATTCATAACTCACATCAACATCTAAATAACGTGTGTTTGTTACTTTTTGAGATAAAGTATTTCCGTTGGTATTATAAACCCGTAAATCTTTTAGATTATTGGCAATAATTGTATGTTTTTCCGTTTCGATGTGTTCATAATCACAATATAATGTATTAAGATATGGTAGTTTTAAATCACAAACTGCACCATCATTATTTTGTAATTCTAAGACGTATAAATTGTCGTGATTAAAACTGACATTAACCAATTGATTATTATTCAAAAGTAGAGATTGAAGATTCGGTAAAAAAGTATTCAAATCAGCTAATAAGACAATTAAATTATTACCAGATAAATCAATTTTTACAATATTTTCATTAATGGGGAAATCTTCTGACGACCATAATGAAATGGAGTTTTGTGCGAGTTTTAAGATACTTAATGTGTTGATTTTCAATAGCTCATTAGGAAAAAGTGTTAAATTGTTATTCGATACATCTAACTCACTTAACTTAGAAAAACTAAATTTTTCGGCATCAATTATTATTGACGCAATACTATTACTTTGTACTTCAAGAATCTCTACCCAAATCGGTAATTGTCCAAAGTCTAAAGCTTCAATTCTATTACGAGCCAAATTAATAAAAGTACATTGTGTTTGAGTTAAATTGGGAATAGTTCTAAAGTCATTCGAACTCAAATTTATGCGAGTTAAATTTGGACAATTGACATTTAATTCGGTCAATCCATTATTGGATAAATCCAAATGTGTTAAGTTCGGAAAGTTTTCTAAACCAGTAATTGCTTCCAGTTGATTTTCGTTGATTTCTAAGGTTGTTAGAGAATTTGATGCATTGAGAAAAGGCTCAATATTAACATGAGAAATCTGATTATTATTTAAAAATAAGTGTTCTAAATGTTCTAATTCTAATACTTCGTAAGGAAAGTATTGAAACGAATTATTTTCTAAATGCAAGTATTTTAGATTCTTAAAAAGGAGAATTTCTTCAGGTAATTCGGTCAAATCTTGACCATTCAAATAGACAATTTCTCTGGTTTCAAAGTCTGGATATTTTGTTAACAGACTTTTCCCTTCTGGAGTCGTATGATATACTGATTTTGTTATGGCTTCCTCTTCTTCCCAATTGTGCATAACGACGTAAACACTGATTTGAACAGCGAAAAGGGCAACGATGATGATGATTAGTTTTTTACTCATGGTTTAGTTAGTTTTAATCATTTTTGTAACCGATATTTACTCTTTGAAATTGTTTTTGAACTTCTATTACTTTATATATAGTCGTTCTGAATTCGGTAAATTCATAGTTTGATAAAGAAATTTTGATAAAGAATTGTTTTTTAAAAAATTATGATGAGTTTTAGGTTCATAGTTTAGTCATTAGCATCCATTAAGGTAACTTTCGCAAGTGGAAATTTTGCCGTTGTTGCTTCTCGTATTTCTTGAAAATTATAACTTTTGGATTTATAAATATATAAATCTTCTACTTTTGGTGCATTGAATTGATTGATTTCATGTACTAATGATTTTATCGGTATTGACAATACTTTTAGCTTTGGCAAATCAAGATTAACCATTCTTGTTTCTTTATAATTCATAACAAGTCTTTCGAGATTTGGATGAGTAATTGCTATTTGTTGACTTACCAAACCTTCTAAGTATAATTCTCTCAAAACTGGTGCAATTGTTTGTGAATCAATAACTAAAGTATCAATTGGATTTCGTTGTATTCCTAAAGTAATCAATTCATAATCAGCACTTTCAGGTGAAGGAATAATAGAATTTAGCAAATTATCATTCACCATCAATCTTTTTAATTTTGGTGGAATAGTAGACATGTTTAAGGTCGTAATTTTGTTCCTCGAAAAATCAGCTTCGTTTATACTTTTTGGTAATAATGGTATTTTTGATAAGTTATTACGTTGAATTTCAATCTTCTTTAAACTGGGAAAACGCTCTAATCCTTTTATCTCCGTTATCTTATTGTTATAAATTACTAATTCGGTTAAAGCACAATATTTTAAATCCAAATTAGAAAAATCAAGTGATGTAATCTTATTACTTTCTATATGAATCGTGTGTAGATTTGGCATTGATAAGAGTTCGTAGGGAAATTCAGTAAAATCATTATCACCTAAATAAATTCGCCATAATTCTTTTTTATATTTCAAAATTCCAGTCGGTATTGTCGGTAGATTTTTGTGTTCCAAACGTAATACACCATTTTGAGTTGGTTCATAATTTATATTCAAAACCTTGACTTCAGCATTGATTTTATCACTATTATAATGTGTGTATAAATATACGACAATCTGAACTAAAAACAACGAACTGATAATAAGGACAAGTTTCTTATTCATGGATTTTGGATTTATTAGGATTTTATTGAAAAATCGAAATTACATAATTTCAAAACTTTAGATTTAATCTTTAGACACATATTTCCAAATTACCGATTATCAAATGTAAATCACAACCTTTCCAATACTTTTCTGTTTACACGATGATAATTTTTTATAAAAATAATAGTCAAGTATTTGTATTAAATACAGCAAACTGTTGACTAAAAAATTGAAAACTATAATGTTCGGATTATTCAAAAAAGACCCAGTAAAGAAGTTACAGAAAAAGTATAAAGATTTGATGGAAGAATCATATAGATTATCGACAAGCGACCGCAAAGCAAGTGACCTGAAAAGGGCAGAAGCAGAAGCGGTTATTAAAGAAATTGAAGCAATACAGAAAAAATCATAAAATATAGACGAAAAAATGTGACTATTTTATTTAAAAATCGCCTAAGAGAAAGCAATAATTTATGTAAATTGACTTTTATTAAGTTGATTTGATAAAGAGATGCCAATAATAGAAAAGTTTCTTATAAAATCTACGAGCGATAATTTAACCAAAATTCAAAGCATTGTTTTCAAAAATAGTCAATAAGATACGTCAATTTTTTACTAATTTTCGACAAAATTACCCAAAAGTTACCAAAACGATTTCGATAAGTGGTAAGTTGGTAAAATGGGGAATTGTTGTAGGAATTTTAGGTGTTTTGTCGGTGATATTATATGTCCGATTTGGCTTTTTTCGTGAAGTGCCTTCATTGGCAGAAATGAAAAAAATCCAAAATCCAATCGCATCAGAAGTATATTCGGCTGATGGCGTTTTGTTGGGGCGTTATTATATTGAAAATCGGACAAATGCTTCGATTAATGATATTCCACAACACGTTGTTGATGCGTTGGTAGCAACGGAGGATGTTCGATATATGGAACATGCTGGTGTTGACTTTCGGAGTTTGATGCGTGTTTTGTTTGTCACAATTATTGGTCGTGACGAAAGTGCTGGTGGCGGAAGTACGATTTCTCAACAATTAACTAAAAATATTTATGGTCGTAAATCAATGCGTTATGTTGGTACACCAATGAATAAGGTTTGGGAGATGATTGTCGCAAGACGATTAGAAAAAATTTATACAAAAAAAGAAATCATCGAATTGTACTTAAATACGGTTTCATTCGGTGAAGATGTGTATGGAATCGAAACCGCTTCAGAACGTTACTTTAATACAAAGCCTAAAAATTTACGCTTTCAAGATGGTGCTGTTTTGGTCGGAATGCTGAAAGCTACAACAACCTATAATCCTAAAAATCAACCAGAAAAAGCGAAAGGACGACGAAATATCGTTTTTGACCAAATGGCGAAATACGAGTATTTAGATACAACAACATTAGATTCGTTGTCGAATTTACCGTTAGAAGTTGATTATAAATATATTTCACAATCAAAAGGTTTAGCACCACATTTTAGAGAACAACTTCGGTTAGATTTAGAAAAAATCTGTGGTAAATTGCGTCAAGCTGACGGAACGAGTTATGATGTTTATAAAGATGGATTGAAGATTTATACGACGATTGATTCTCGAATGCAACAGTATGCAGAGAAAGCAGTGCAAACACATATGAAATCGTTGCAAGAAACGTTCTTCAATCATTGGAAAAATAGTAAACCTTGGGGAAAGAACGAAACAGCGATTCGGGCAGCAATGAAGCAAACAAATCGCTATAAACGACTCAAAGATGAAGGTTTTGGAGAAGCAGAAATAGAATTAAATTTTAAGACAAAAACAACAATTCGTATTTTTACTTATGATGGTGAAGAAGAACGAGAAATCACGCCTTGGGATTCGATTGCGTATTATCATCAGTTATTAAATACTGGTTTTGTAGCGATGAATCCAAAAAATGGTCATCTGAAAGCTTACGTTGGCAGCATCAATTATCGTCATTTTCCTTACGATCATGTATTTTCGAAGCGTCAAGTTGGTTCTACCTTCAAGCCGATTGTTTATGCGAAAGCATTAGAAAATGGTCATTCTCCTTGCGATTATGTGGCAAATGAAAAGATTACTTATCCAGAATATCAAAACTGGTCGCCAGGAAATTCGGATGGACGTTATGGTGGATATTATTCTATAAAAGGTGGATTGACAAAATCGGTAAATACTGTTGCTGTACAGTTGATGATGGAAAATGGTGTTTCTGCAACAGAGACATTAGCCAAAGAAATGGGTATTACGACTGATTTGCCAAATGTGCCTTCGATTGCTTTAGGTGCAGCGGATATTTCACTATATGAAATGCTACAAGTTTATGGAACATTCGCAAATCGTGGCAAACCTATTGAGCCAATGTATCTGACTCGTATAGAAGATAGACACGGAAAAGTCTTGAAATCTTATGAGAATAATGTACCGAAAACGAATGTCATTTCTGAAATGAATGCCGATTATATGATTGAAATGATGCAATCTGTAGTCGATACAGGAACGGCAAGACGTTTGCGTTTTCGTTATGGTATTAAAGGCGATGTCGCTGGGAAAACTGGAACAACGCAGAATCAAACTGATGGTTGGTTTATGGGCTTTACGCCAAATTTAGTTGCAGGAGTTTGGGTTGGAGGATTTAATCGTAAGATTCGATTTCGTTCTACGGCTTTAGGTCAAGGTGCAAATATGGCTTTGCCGATTTGGGGAATGTTCGTAAGTGCTGTTCAAAATGATGAAGCATTTAAAAATCAACATATTAGCTATTTTACCAAAATAGAAGATACTTTACGTGCAGATTGTGCATTGTACTCTGATTATTTGATTAATCTAAATTTGAATGAAGAATTTGATTTATTAGAAGAAGATGAACTTAAAGATTTAGAAAATATTAAACTAAAACCTCCAATTGAAATGACAGAAGATGAAGTCAAACAACTGGACAAATTGGAAAAAATCCAAAACAAACGGGAACGCAAAGAAGAACGGGTTGAACGTCGGGAAGAACGCAAAGAGAAAGCTCGTGATTTAAAAAATAAACTCAAGAAGGCGTTGAAAAAGAAGAAAGATAGGAGTTGATATAGATAGTTAGGAAATGCTTTCTAACTTATTCTTTTACTATAAAAAATGGCTTTATCCTAAAGGTTGGATAAAGCCATTTTTTATTTTAAATAATAAAACTACTACGCTAAGACATAAATTTGAGTATATAATTTTTAATTTTATCAATCATGACTTTGATGTCATTATTAGAAATAATCGACCAGTTAAAAATATTAGCCAAATGTTGATTATAGTAGCTAATATAATCCAAAATTTTA
>JBGCFH010000302.1:0-11757 GCA_045106825.1 Saprospiraceae bacterium
GTGAAATCCAATATGCCTTTTTTATTTTAGTTTTCTTGGTCAGCCAATCGAGTAGAAAGAGAAGCAGAGCAAATCCAATAAAATACGCACCAAGAATAACAAGATAACCACCTGTCAAAATAGCAACTGTCAGTCCGAGAAGAACAGAAAGGATTCCTAATATTTTAAGTGGTGTAATTCTTTTCAATGTGTCGTTTTATATGCTTGCCAACGTGTTACGTATATGGTAAGCAAGGGTTAAAAAATAACTTATCATTTCGGGCATTGAGTAAATAGATAAATATTAACAAATTTTAAAAAAGCAACATATCCCTTGTTTATTATATACGTAGTTGTGTACAGTACTATTCAAAATGAGTGAAATTTCAGACAATACATCAGAAATAACTTTAAAAATTAAAAAATATAGTAATCAAGTATTTGATATTTTTAATGGAGAAAACACAAGTTTTTCAAGGTTAGTCTTAAAATCTGTATTAAATAATTTAGAGAACAAGTCTGTATTAACTAAATAACTTATCTATATTTTTTTTTTTTTTTTCAACAGTACCATTAACTTCTACTCTTAAACCATTTTTTGTTTTAATTTCGGATGTTTAAGGGGTTTTATATCTTATTTCAAAAATTTTATCTACAAATACTATTGTAGAATTTTGATTTTTAGATAATTTTAATTCGATTGTTTTCATAGTTATTTGTTTTAGTCTGTTTTATATTAATTAAATACACCTTGCTTATAAGCAATGTAGAACATTCCTAATAAAGTTAAAATCATTAACACAACAATAGTCATATGTCTTTTTCTATGTGTATCAAATTTGATACTCGGTTTTTGGTATTTAAAAAAACTTAAAAAAGATAGTCGTTGATTTTTAGTTTTAAGTATTTTAGTTTCCAAATACTCTTTATAAAATTCCATTTTAACAGGTTCTTTCAAAATATTCACACTAACTCCATTTGATTTGTTTTTGTGATTACGTGCATCATTTCCACTCATAAGTGTTATAGAAACTCTACCGTTTTCATTAAATAATGTTTGAACTTTAAAAACATCGTCTAAATTCAATACTTCCCAATCTTTATATAGTTCTTTTCTTACATATTCTCTTATCCAATCTCCAAAAGATAAACTTTTCTCAATAGTTGTTTCTTTATGCTTTATTCTCATTCTCTTTTTTCAATTCTTGAATAATTATTTTCTGATTACTGATAACTTCATCTATTCTCAACATCCAAGCACCAACTGCTCTAAATATTAATATTATTGCTACTAATACTATAATCCATACTATTAAACTAAATCCTTCCATATTTTTTATTTTTTTAATTTTTTCTTCTCTCCCTCTAGGTAAGAGTTGGTATTGTAAACAACGTAGTATAATATTTCGTTTTAATGAATATTATACTTTTTTGTACCTTTGTTTTATGGATAAAATACAACCTATAATAGATAGTTTAAATGATTCAAAGTCAAAATTAGAGGAATGGGCAGGTAAAATTGTATTAGAAAATGAGGAGTCTATTATTGATATATATGTAAATAATCAAATAAAGAAGAATAAACGTTCTGACGGCTCTTTCATGCCTAAATACTCGCCAAGTACAGAGAGTTATTGGAGGCACGTTAAAAAGCCAAGAAACAATAAGCAATTTGAATACAAGAAGAGGACTAATTATTATGATTTGGATTGGAGTGGTAAATGGATGAAAGGATTGAAGACAAAATCAATACAAGATGGTTTTAATATTTTTTCAAAAGACGAAAAAGACTCTTACATAAACAAAATTGCAAAAGGAGATATTAAAAGACTTACCGATGAGAATTTAAAGATTGTCAATGACGAAATAATAAAACCTTATCTATATAAAAAAGTATTAGAAAACTCTTTAGATAAATTCATTTAAAAATAGTATATTTGATTTTCATTTACTTTTAAAGTTTATTTATTTATTCTTCCCACAAGTTTAGTAGTCTTGTGGGTTTTTCTTTTTTACTAAATATTTTGTATATTTGCAATGAGCGAAATCTAATTCTTTCGGTTTTACGAAACCTCTTCTAAGAATAGAACAACAAAACCTTAGTTGTTTCACGCAATTTTTCTTTTAAAATAATCCTTAAATTTACTAACGTGAAACACTATTACACATCCCTTGACGATATATTTGTATATAATTTTTATCAAGTTGCGGAAAAGCAAAATTTCGCATACTTAGATAGGGAGTATAAAGGATATGGGGTACACTCTTACACTGAAAAAGAAGATATTGAGGTAAAGGAAATATGGGAGAAACTAACCGATGAGCATAGCAAAAGGGTTGGTAACAATGAGCATATTATGTACTATGAATTGTTAAGCGAGTTGGTTTACCTTACATCAAGAAAGAGAGTGATGGGAATTATGCTCGAAATACTTACAATGACCAAAGTTTCGGATGATATTCTTAAAATATACAGTATGGAGCTAAAGAAATGGGGGTATAAGATTGACTTAAAAATACCATTTCAAGAGCAAGTGCCAAGATTGATAAACCAATTAAAAGCAAGTCAAAATAAAATAAGTGTTTTAGAAAGCGAAAAAGAAGAGTTGGAAAATCAACACAACTCTAAAGACAAAATATCTTTAACAAAGCAACAAGTAAAGTTAGAGCAGGCTCTTGAAAGAAATGAGATAGATATTAAAACAACCGTAATGTCTAAGTGGTTGGATATGTTTGATGAAGTGAAAGAAATAAACGCACATAGAAAGAATAGAAATGGCAGAAAATGAATACAGTAAGGTTGTATTGGATGTTAAATCCGATATAGAACTATTAAATAGCGAGTTAAAAAAAACCCAAGAACATGCTGCTCAAATTAGCAAGGATATTTTTGGCTCGTTGAAAGGAAGTGGTGGTAATGCAAAACAGTTGCAGAAGCAAATAGATAGCCTTAATAAGAAGATTAACAAGCTAACTGAAACAAAGGAGAAATCAATTATTGTAGATGGTAAAATAAAGGTAAAGCAAAACGAATTAGCAAAAACCTACAATGCCTTAAACAAGCAAAAACAAAAATCTGAAAAAGAAAATCAAAAATTATTAAAAAGTAACTCAAAATTAGCAAATGAAATAAAAAAACAAGCTGATAAAAACAAAGAATTATCACGAGCATACGTAAAACTTATTGCTAAACAAAAACAAGCTAAGAAAACCCTACAAGACTTAATTGTTACGCAAGGAAAAAACAGTCGTGCAACTAAAAAAGCACAAAGAGAATACGATAGATTAAGTAAGAAAGTAAACTTAGCAAATAGAGCTACTTCAAACTTTTCTAAAAAAGGATTAGGCTCAATGGCTCGAGGTTTCAAAAATTTATTAGGTGCTTTTGGGGTTATTGGAGGAGTACAACTTTTGGCTTCTGCTGTTAGAGATACTTTTAAAAGGGTTAGAGAGTTTGATAAGTCAATGCAAAATTTAGCAGGGGTTTTCAGAACAACAAGGAAAGAATTAAAGCCTCTTGAAGAAGATATTATTAGTGTAGCAGGTCAAAGTGTTAAAACATCAAGAGAGGTCGCTGATTTAGCGGAATCTTTAGCTACTTTAGGTAAAACACCCGAACAAATTAGAAAATTGTTAAAACCTGTTGTTGATTTAGGGATTGGATTAGAAGCTACTGGAGAGGATGCAGGTGAATTTCTTATACAAATGTTAAATGCTTTTGGTGCAAGTGATGATGAAGCTATGAAATATGCCGACACTATTGCAACTATTAGAACATCTACTACCTTAGATTTTCAAAAGATGCGTGATAGTTTTCAATACATAGCACCTATATCAAGGTTATTAGGAAAAGACTTAGCGTATACGGGTTCAGTAGTTGGTATTCTTGCGGATAATGGATTAAAAGCACAACAAGCGGGTAGGGTTTTAGGAACTTCACTTCAAAAATTAGCAACACAAGGTTTAAGTTTAGATGATGCTTTAGAGAAAATTAATGAAGCTACTGCTAACGGTGTTAAAGAAGTAGAATTATTAGCAATGGCTAACAGGTTGCTTGGAGCGGAAGGGGCGAAAATAGGTATTGTTTTAGCTGAAAACAAAGATATAATAGACGAAAACACAAAATCAATAAGAGAAAATTCTGGTGCTTTAAATGATTTAGTAGAGCAACAAATGGAATCTTTAGATGCTAAATTACTCGTATTAGATGCGTCTTGGGAGAAATTAATTTTTAGAGTTGAAAACGGTAGAGGTGTTTTTTCTAATATTTTTAAAAGTGCTATTGATAGCACGACCGATTTTATAAATGTTCTTTCTGACATGAACAAAGTTACAGAAATTATTGGCGAAAATGAGGATTATAGTTTTTGGCAAAAGTTTATTCCTGTAGCAGGAGTAACGAAAGGTATTAAAGATTTTAAAAGAATTAGGGATGCTACAAAAGAATTTCAAGCAATACAAAAAGAATTTGAACAAATAGATTTAACTAATCTTAATGAAGTTTATAGTGCAATAGATATTTGGACTGAAATGAAAAAAGAAGTTAAAGGCAATGAGGGTGCTGTAAAATCTTTGGATTTTTTCTTGAACAAATTAAAAGAAACAGAAAGGTCTATATACGAACAAGCAAGAAATGCAGATGATAAAAAAAATAAATCTGATAAATTAAAAAGATTAGGATTTACTAAGGATTCTATAATTCTTGAACAATTAAAATCAAAACTTAAAGATTTAAACCATCAGCAAAAACAATTAGGTGATTTATCAAAATTAAAAACATCTGACTATGATACTTGGAAGAATCTAACAAAAGAAATAAAAGAGACTGAATCAGCAATAAAAGAATTATCAGGTACACCTTTGCCTACTGTAAAATATTTAAAAGGCTCTTTAGCATACTACGAAGCTCAAATTAGCAAAGCTGAAACAGCAATTAAAAACACGGCAAGAACTACGGAAGAGTACGAGAAGCAGAAAAAGGTTATTGACGAGTTAAAGATTAAATTAAAGTCCTTAAAAAAAGAATTTGGTATAGGTGTAGACGAAACAAGAAACGCTGTTGAAGTACCCGATACATTACCAACACCCGAAATAGACACTACATCACTTGATTTAGCAAAATTAACAAAAGAAGAATTACAGGCGATTCTTTTAATGGAAGAATTAAAACTTAAACTATTAAATGCAGGTTCTGATGCTTATATGGGGCAGATGAATACAATAGAAAGTATAAAGGTTTTATTGGATGATTTGCCTGAAAACAAAGTTATAATATCCCCAAAAAACAGTGAGGAGTTAGAGAAGTTAAGAAAGAAGTTAGAGTTAATAGACACAGCACAAGAAGCTTTTGGTTTGGTTACTGATACTTTTTCTGATATGTTTGACATTGACACATCTAAGTTTGACTTTATATTTGATTCTTTAAAAGACAAAACAGACGAACTTTTCAGTGGCGATAATATAGTTAAATGGGGAGAGTTAAGTAAAGAAATAATTGGAGGTGTTTTAAACGCTTCTATGCAACGTTATGATATAGAATTACAGGAAGCACAAAGAGTTAGAGATGTTACCTTAAACAACGACTTAGCGACTGACGAGGCTAAACAATTAGCAAGGAGAAAATTTGAGATAGAGGAAAGAGAGATAAAGACAAGGAGGGCAAAGGAGGAGCGAAAGAACGCGTTGATACAAATAGCGGTAGATACTGCAATTGGTGTTGCTTCATCTTTAAAAACACCTTTTCTTATACCTTTTATTGTTGGTTTAGGAGCAGCACAAGCGGCGATAGTTGCAAGTCAGCCTTTACCACAATTCTATAAGGGTGTAGAAAATTCGAGTTATGAGGGTTGGGCAACCAAGGATGAGCGAGGAGCTGAAATACAGTTAGATAAGTATGGCAACATTAAGGATTTAGGTCAGAACAATGGTTCAAAATACACTTATGTTGAGAAAGGAGATACAATTATCCCTGCAATGAAAACAAAAAGCATATTAGATAGTTTTGACGAGGGTAGTGTTCAGAGAATGGTTTTTGATTTGAATATGAATAGCAATAACGAAATGTTGAGTAAGAAGCAAGTTGATAATTCGCTATTGAAAGAGGTTTCAAGTCTAAAATCATCCAATGAAAAGATTTGGGGTGAAGTTAAAAAATTAGCAAGTAGACCATTAAACATAAAGAACGTAGTTGAATTAAAAGATGATAGAGCGTACTAATGGATAACATAGAAAGAAATACTAATTATATTTATAAGCTTTATTGCAAGCCTTTGGGGTTGTTAAATATTCAAGAGCCAAAAGGTTATGAAAATGATACAAGGAGCTATAATAGGGATAAGGATAGTAGGGGGTTTACTATAAAAACAGATATTGATTTAGAGTTTTTTGGCAATGGTGCGGATTACCTTTACAACCTTGTTCAAATGTACGGGATTAATGAGAAATGCACTTTAACAAAGTACGAACGTGATAATAGGTCTTTAAGCGAAAGTTTTAAACTAAGGTATATACAAGAAATTGATTTAGGTACTTTAAAGAGAGATGACAGGACAGGGATGGTTACCGTAAACGCAACGACAGGTGGACTGTACGATGATATTAAAAACAGAGAAAGTGATGAGTATAATCTAATAAACGAATTATCGGCAGATAATGAGGAAATTGGTAAAATAAGAACAGTACCATTTAGTCCTAAGCCAAGAAGTTTGTTTCTTGAAACATTTTTCAAAACAGAACGCTCACAATATACAGTTCATAGTGTAAGGGGTTTAGATTCATCCGATATTAGAGAGAGTAGAACAATACCATTAAAAACAGAATATATTAGTGGTGATAGATTTCAGTTACCTTACTATTCCGATGAATCTATGGATGGTAGGAACACGTCAGAATCTATAAACATAGGTGAAAAAGAGGATACGGGTAATATATTCTTTTGGAGGTCTGATGTAGATAGGGATTTAAAAGTAAATATAGATTTAAGGTACACGATACAAAGTAACTCTAAATTTGATGATGTTACTAATACTAATTTCAAGTTAAATTTTAAGATTTCAGAAGCGGATGAAGAAAATCTATACGACAATATAGTAGACATAATACCTGTACAAAGTTTTGACCCAAGGCAAAATTTAGGTGTTGAAAAAGTAGTACAAGGAGAATACCTAATAACGATAAAAAAAGGTCAAAGCGTATCTTTAACATTTGATATTTTTGGAGAAAACACTCTTAATGGTGGTTTTTTTGGTGATGATGCAAGTATTGTTCTTTACATAGATATACCTGTTTCAAGTTTAAAGATTGAGGATACGGCAGATTACGCACCAACTAACAGTCGTGCTATGAAGCCTTTAGATTTCTTTAATAGGATAGTTCAAAAAATAACAGGAAAAGACAATTTGGTGGTTTCGTCAATACTTGAAGATGGTGGAGAGTATGGTAATATACTTGTAGACAATGGTTTTTGGGCAAGGGGTTTTCGTGATGAATACGAGGATTCAAATGGAGAAAAACAAACAATACAAATGAAAACATCTTTTAAAGATGCTTTTGAAAGTTTTAACTACTTAGAACCTTTGTGTTGGTTTACTTTTTTTGATGGTAATACTGAAAAAATAAGGATTGAAAAAGCAAAATACACTCAACAAAATTTCATTGGATTGAATTTAGGTTCAGTTGATAAAATTGAAAGTGAAATATCTAAATTAGATTTCTTTTCAAGTATAAGTATAGGTCATAGCCAAAATATGGATTATGAAGAAATTAGTGGTTTAGATGAACCTAATGGGTTATCTGAACTTTCAACGTTCATTACAAAAACAAAATCTAAATACAGTGTAGTTAGTAAAATACGAACAGATGCAACAGGTTATGAGTTAATAAGACGAAAGAATTATGAGGAATACCCTAAAGAAGATACAACAAGAGATAGTGAATTATGGATGCACGATACAAAAAGATTAAGTAATGGTTACTATACTCATTTACTGTGGAATGACACTATCAATGGAGTAAGTGTATTAGATGAAGCACCAAAAGGTGTTTTCAAATCTGAAAACTTTTGGAATTTCAGACTAAGTCCAATGAATCGTTTGTATTACGGACACGCATATAGCATTAAAAGAGGATTGTATCATTACCCTAATAAGTTTATTAACTTCAATAGCAGTAATGCTAATCAAAACTTAATAACATTATCAAATGGTGTTGAATTAAAGGAAAACAGTTTTTTAGCTATAAAGGATTTAGAAAAGCCAAGAGTTGAGCCTGAAAAAATAAGCTTCACTTTTAAAATGACGCAAGATATAGAGGATAAGTTACTATCCTTTAAAAGAGTTAATAACTTATCAGTGCCGAATTACTTTGGATTGATAAAATACTTAAACAAAGGAGAGGAACAGTACGGTAGACTTATAAAAATAGAGTCAAGTGATGAAACTAAAATAACAATAATTAAAGCAAGATTATAATGAGTGTAATAAAAACAGTAACAATAGTATTCAATCCTACATCACTACCATCAAAAGGTCAATATATATCTATTGGTGTTCAAACAAATTCAGGAGAGGGTTTTTTGGTTGAAACTTTTGATTTTATAAGAATTAGAGAGGGGCAAGTTCTAATTGATGGCACTGCAAGTCTAAACGCTTTTAATTTTACTGAATCTGTTAATTTAGATGGTAATGGATTGAATGTAAGAGCTTTTCAAACAGGAAATACTGTTGAGTTAATCTTAACCAATGATAGTTACCACTTCACTACAATAACGGGTAGTTTGATAGACAATGGAAAGGTTACAGTAACTACCACAAATGGTGTAGAGGTTGTAGAACCAAGTTTGGAATTAACCAATTTTACTACTGATGCAAGTAATGTTTGTGGTAATATAAATGCTATAATAGGTGCAGCAGGTGGAAATGATATTTACGAAGTTTATGTAAATAATGTATTGTCTTTGTCCGCTCAATCATCACCTATAACATTGAATTTAAACAGGGGGGGTAATTATTCGGTTAGGGTTGTAAGTGATAATTCGGACATTGGTGTATTGGGTTTAAAAACACCAAGAAAGTTAATACCTAATGATATAAATGTTAAGGTATTTAACTACATCAACGGCTCAACTATAAATATAGATACAACTTATATCTCCGAATATACATCTCCTTATACTTACTCTTTAAACGGAACAGACTACCAAGAAAGTAATATATTTTCTAATTTAATTGCAGGGGATTATACGGTGTATGTAAAAGATAATTTAGGATGCTCTGTAAGTAAGTCTATTTCGATAAATGAAGATACAACTGTAACGGAAACAATATTTGATATATCAGAATTAAACTCTCTTAGGTTTTCTAAATATGAAACTACGAAAAAAAATCATACTAATACTTTAAGTTGTAATGAAATAAGCTTAATAAATCATAAACACAACCATCTATTCACACCCGAAGATGTTGTTAAAACACAATTTAAAACAAATGCTAAATATATAAATGTTTATACCTTAGACGAGGATTCAAATACAAATACATTATCAGCCTTTAAGCAAACAAGTAATATAGGTTTAGAAGAAAAAACCACTTGCACATACTTTGATATAGGAGATGGTAGAAGTGCTGTATATTTTGGTGTTGTGGATAAAATAAACCCTGTAAACGATGCTTTTATAGAAAGTGTAAATTACGGATTCACATTACCCGAATGGGCAAATAAAGAAGGTAATTTAGTATCCATAGGAAGTGTCGGGCAAATAGAGGTGGATTCAATAGGGTATTCTGACCTTTACGAGTCGTTTATTTTAGAGTTTAATGTTTCTTACAACGGACAACCTATGCAGGATACAATATACTCTAAATACAACTTACAACCCTATGAGGTTTATGAATTTGACCTAACAATAGCGAATGAAAGTGATAATTTAAACGTTGTTATAGAGTGCGGAACAAGTATTAACAATATAGACTTTACATATATATCTGAAAATGTTAGAAAAATAAATGATGGTAAATTTTTGTTTGATATTGATTATTGGAATGATGTGAACGTTGGAAAAATGGTTTACCAAACAGGAATAAAGCACAAACTAAGATTAAATGGTTTGGTAGAATATGTAGGAGAACAAACAACAGAAGGATATGATGGTGATAGAGAGTATTATGTAACAGATAATTCGGTTTATCATTCTCAAAAATTCTCTTTTTTTAGGGTAACTAATGAGGTTGCACATAAGTTAAGGTTAATTTTCGCAAGTAGCGAATTATACATAAACAACATAAAGTATAAGTTATCGGAATCTCCCGAAATTTCGCAAGGTGACGGAAACTCTAACTTTAAAAACTTTTTTGTAACTTTGAAATCAAGTGGAAACCTTATTTTAGAGGATGTTTCAGAACAAATAAATGACACAGCAGAAAGTTCAGAAATAAATAGTTTAATCACAGCAGTACAAGGGAAATCTGCAATTTTATGGACTAAATAAATTAAAAATGGCTATAAAACAAAAACAATTAATTGAGATTTTAAAAATATTAGGAAATTCAGCATTAATATCTGAACTTTCTGAACAATTGTCACTTGACAATGACTCTAATTACTTAGCAATAAACCAAGGAAGTCAAGATGCTAAAAAAATTAAAATACCTTTAATTAGAGGTTTTAAAGGTGGTTACAATGCAGATACACAAACACCTAATTTAAGTAATGGTGTCGGTTTAGCAGGTGATTTTTACAGAGTTTCTGTTGCGGGTAGTGTAGATTTTGGTAATGGTTTTGTTAATTTAAGCATTGACGATATACTTTTTTACAATGGCTCAAAGTACATTAACCTATCATCGGGAGGTGGTTTATCAGGAAACACTATAGATAGTAATTTAGACGAATCATTAGCAATGCAATCCGCTATTGGAGGAATACCTGCTGGCACTACAATAGGAGATTTAAACGGATTGACGCTTACTCAATATATTGAAATGAAAGATTTTCCAACCATATTAGCAAGCGTACATGATTTGCCAAATTTTACTAGTAGTGGTTTTTCAACATCTTCTGTGGAGGTAGGTACAACGTACTCCCCAACACTATCAATAGGGTTTGACTTAGGTAAAATAAAGAACGGTAATGGTAGTATTGCAGGTGACTTAGTAGGAGACTTGCAGACAGTTAAAGTCAGTTCACCATCAAATTCAGATGCTTATTTAGATAATATTGTATCTAACAACAGTTCATCGGGAACATTGGTAGGACATAAGATGTCTCTTGGAATCAATACTTGGGTAATATCAGGAACTAACTTAGCAGGTACAACAACCTATGAAGATAATAAGGGTGGAAGCGGCTTGGTTTCAAGTATAGAGAGTCAAAAGAATGATACTATTCCAACCCCTATTTCTCTTAATAAAAGTGCATTATATTATAGATTTAACTATTTAGGCGGTAGGGGAACTTCTCCTACAAATCCTGTGGATATAAGGGCTATTAATAGTAAAGCTTTTTTAAGTACATCTAATACAGCGTCTTTTAGTATATCAATACCTGCCAACACATCTGAATATACTTTATATATTCCTAATGGAAAAAGTGTATCAATAGTAGATGCTAGTACTTTTTCAGACTTATCTCCAACAGGGATTTCTGTAAACATGGTTGATGCTGCGGGAGATTCAATATCATATAAGTACTATACTGTAGATATGGGATTAACAGGGTTTCCTCAAAGCACAACATTTAATATAATAATATCATAATATATGGCAACATTTAATTTAAATAAATCCG
>JBGCFH010000303.1:0-2945 GCA_045106825.1 Saprospiraceae bacterium
TTCTTTATGATTTTACGTGGTTTTGAATATTTTGAGGCTAAGTAACGGCCCCGAGTCCTCGGGGCTGCCGAAAATATCACAAACTCATACGGCAGCTAAAGCAGCCGCTACTGTAAACCACATAGAATCATAAAGAGCCAAATTAATTTAGAACTATTTTTTAATTCAAGATTATATTTTATATATTTAACTTATCAAAACGGTAGAGTTATATATTTCGCTGCCTAATTGAATGAAAATACTACTATTTAACCAAAAAACATTTGCACCATGATTACCTTAAAATTCTTACAAAGGATTTTTTTATCCTTATGTATTGCACTCACTTATGTGAGTTGTGAAACGCTTGAAGAAGAGCCTAACTTGAGTTATGAAAACAAAATATCAAATGCAAGTTTTGTTGCTCAACGAAATATTAATACAATCGCAACAGCAAAACGGATTCAAGGAGTTTGGAACTCGTCGAAGAGCGGTGATAAATATAAGTGGAATTTTGATGGCAATGTGCTTTCAAAAAATATCGTCTATTCTTTCGGAGAAATTGGAACTTCTCAATCTTATCAGGTAAAATACTTAAATGGATTTGCTGGGGAAAGTGATATGTTTGGTGATTTTATTTACTTAACACGTGAAAATTCAGATAAAGGTATTAGTTATCAGATATTAAAAGCGACAAAACAAGAAATTATTCTACAATCAAAATATGATGATAGAATTATATTGAAAAAGTAAATCATAGTATACATATCACAGACAAAACGCTCTTTGGGTAATCTACTCAAAGAGCGTTTTTGTTTGACATTTCTAACGACCAGGACAACGTCCACATCGCTTACCTTTTTTGTACTTTTTACAACATTTCTTTTTCTTCTTACAAAATGTATTTGGCTGATTACTCAAAGTAGGATTGAGTATTTGTAAGGCAATAAAGTTATTATTATCTACTTTCTGCATTATTCAACAATTTAGTTTACTTCGTAATACTATGCAAAAATACCTTATTTTTATTTAGAATAAATAAAAATAAATGTTAAAATTTATTTTTGCCGTTGATAAGCGATTGACTTTCGTTATTTCATTATCAATGCTTAATTTTGCAGGCAATTTGATTATTATATTTTAATGAAAAATTAAATAAAGAAGATATGAAACGTATTGGTTTTGTTTTAATGCTATTTTTAGGAGTTTCAATGATTATGGGCTGTTCAAAAGACGCTGATACTATTTTTGATGAGCAAACTACTGAAATAGAGGAATATATAGCAGATAAAGGTTGGACAGATACAACTGGGATTTTTCGTAATAATCAGTATACAGGGATTATATTTTATTTGGAAGAAGAAGGCACAGGCGTAGATTATCCAACTGAAAACGCTACGGTTACAGTACATTATGAAGGAAGGTTATTA
This sequence comes from Saprospiraceae bacterium, assembly GCA_045106825.1. Taxonomy (GTDB): domain Bacteria; phylum Bacteroidota; class Bacteroidia; order Chitinophagales; family Saprospiraceae; genus CAWVWD01. The sequence goes on from JBGCFH010000303.1 coordinate 1,410, forward strand.
GATGGTAGCAAGTTTGATTCGTCATTTGATAGAGGTCAACCTTCTACTTTTCCGTTAAGTAATGTTATTACAGGTTGGACTTGGGGAATTCCAAAGTTTCGTAAAGGAGATAAAGGTTATTTAGTTATTCCATCAAAGTATGCTTATGGAAGTCAAAAGAAAACTGGAATTCCAAGTAATTCTGTCTTAGTTTTTTATATTGAAATGATTGACTTTGACTAAAACCCCGAGATTTCGGGACAAGCTATTAAAACTATAAAAAAATGAAAAATTACACACAACTATTATCTATTGGTTTAATGCTTTTTGCCATTTTGGCGTTAGGAAGTTGTCGAGGAAAGATGACAAAAAAAGCAATCAAAAAAGGAGATGTTTTTAAAGCATCAATCGAAGATTTTGAGAAAAATCGCCAAAAATTTGCGGTTCAAGTTTCTGAAACTATCGAAGGGGCAAATGAAGCATTAGCCGAAGAAGAACCGAATACGGAAGAAATCTCTACGGATTTTGAGAAAGAATGGAACAAAATTCAAAATCGGTATAAGAAAATGAAAAATGATTTTGAGGATGTTCGTAGTTCTTCAAATGCTTATTTTAAGCATTTGGACGAGTTGGCGAATGGAATCAATAATGAAAAAATGCGAACGACTGAATTGAAGAAAAATACAGAATTACAAATTGTTTGGGAAAAACAATATGTCGAGGCTGAAAAGTCAATTCAAGCGGTTGATCAGGTATTGATTGAGGGAAATGACTTTCATAAAGTCTTGTTGTTATCATCAGTTCGGGACAAAATTCAACAGAATATTGATAACTTAAACGAATTATCGAAACAAGCAAATTCACTTTTGAAAGATTTGGAAGCTTTTACGGAAGCTGGTCGTGAGTTAGCAAGTAAATAAGTATAAAGTATAAGGTATGAAGTAGAATACTTTGTACCTTATACTTATTCAAAATACTGTTCCCAATTTCTTGACAAATACACCAAATAAACATTAACACAGAAAAGGTCAAAAGCAAAAAGCCAAGTCACATTGATTCCCATAATATCGGTCATTCTGATAAAAAATGCAGATAAAAATGCTAATAAAATGATGATGAAAAGAGATAAGAAAACGTATTGCTTTTGCTGAAAAGTTTGCCAAATAAAATAAATACTTGATAACACTAAACTTATATCAAACGTCACGACCAATAAATCAAATAATGCTTGATCGGCTAAACTTGTATGTGTTGTTCCCATTAAAATAATGGCATTCAATACTAAAATGGTGATAATTCCTATTACTAAAAATACTTTTTTCATTGATTGTTGATTTTAAAATTTGTCTTGCAAGGTAAGAAAATTAGTTATTTTTTCAAGTCATTATTCTATCTCAAACCTCAAATCGTTTACTTTATATTCACGTTTCGCTGAAACGTAAAATAGAAATCACAATTGCTAAATTTTGCTTCGCAAAATGCTTTTTTCACGCAGATTCACGCAGATTCACGCAGATTCACGCAGATTCACGCAGATTCACGCAGATTTTCTAATAA
>JBGCFH010000304.1:0-10993 GCA_045106825.1 Saprospiraceae bacterium
GTTGATGTGTTGATGTGTTGATGTGTTGATGTGTTGATGTGTTGATGTTGGTATAACATAGATTTCAAATTTTTATTATTCCACTGGTCTTTTCAAAAAACCAAAAATACTTTTACATCAATAGATTTTTGTGGCAATCATTTTGGTTGGTGCAATTTTACCTGTTAATATGTTAAGTTCAGATTTTCTACCTATTAGATATTAAGTAGTCGGACAAAAATAAAAGTCACCACCGAGGTTTCGGGACAGGCTGTTGACAAAATCCTCCTACTGAATCAAGTTCAGCACAGATTCCGCAAAGACTACACTCCGTTTTGTTAGTTTACTCCGATTATTATCGAAGCCTCGATTAGTAATAAAATCTTAATTCTCATTCATTACTAAATCATTTTAGGATAAAGTCTATTGATTAAACCACTTTTAAATTACCAAATATTTTATTAGTGTAGGCGTACACATGCACGATTTAATTTTTTAAAAAAATAGTAACAATTCGCTAACATATCTTAAAAAAGATACGTTTACTTTTAAGATAATTGATTATCAACTAAAATAAAATCCAAAAATATGAAAAAGCTACTATTTTGCTGTTTTGCTTTAAGTGTTGCCTTAAGTAGTTGTCTTCCACAAGAAGATGAGTTAGTTGTGATGGGTTTACAACCAATTTATGTAACTGGTGATTGGAAAGAAATCACACCAATGAGTCCACAACCATTACAAAATTTAGGAAAATTTTACTACAAAGATGAAATGATTTTTGTGAGTGAAACTCGTCAAGGGATTCATGTTATTGATAATACAGATCCTGAAAACCCTCAGAATATTAAGTTTATTGCGATTCCTGGTGTATTAGATATTGCGATTAAAAACAATATTTTGTATGCGGATAATTTTACAGATTTAGTCGCTTTGGATATTGATGATTTAGACAATATCGAAGTGGTGAAGCGAGTAGAAAATTTATATCCTGAGAGTCAAAGTTATTATCCTGCAAACTATGAAGGTTATTTTGAATGTGTTGACCCTGAAAAAGGTGTTGTAGTCGGTTGGGAAGAAGCCGAACTGCAAAACCCTGAATGTCGTCGATAAACGTACCGTCAAGTTAAACTTGATTTGATACAAATTACATTTATCAATATTCTTTCATTGCCAAGTTGCACTTGGCAGTCCGTTTTTCAAATTAAAAAAATTATGAAAAAAATAATCTTAAGAAATATATTCAATATTACGCTTTTAGTTGGTTTAGTGATTTTCACAAGTTGTGATGCAGATGTGTTACCTAAAACATCCGAAGTAAGCAGTACAGGAGTTGCTGGTTCTTTAGCTCGTTTTTCAGTTGTTGGTAATTATTTGTATGTCGTCGATAATGAGAATCTAAAGATGTATGACGTCACACAAGAGGATAATCCGACTTTTATCAAAACAGTCAATGTTGGTCAAGGTGTCGAAACGATATTTCCATTTGCAGAAAAATTATTTATAGGCTCTGAAAATGGCTTATTCATTTATGATATTGCTGATGACGGAACACCACAATACATTTCTGAATATCAACATTTTACAAGTTGCGATCCTGTGGCAACTGATGGGCAATATGCTTATGTAACACTTCGTAGTGCTAATGAATGTAACCTTAATGGTGGAATTGATGTCTTAGAAGTTGTTGATGTTTCGGATATTCAAAATCCAGTTATGGTTAACCAATATGAAATGGAAGGGCCTTTAGGTGTTGGTATTCGTAACGACATTTTGTTTGTGTGTGATGTTGAAGCAGGTTTGAAGATTTTTAATGCTCAAAATGCACCTGATTTAACGCCAATTATAACATTAGACATCGAAGCTCGTGATGTGATTATGTTAGAAACAACGGCTTTGGTGTTAGCACCAAATAAAATATTTCAAGTCGACTTTTCTGATGTAGATGATATTAAAATTATTGGTTCGATGCGAATTGAAGTTTAGACAATCTGTATTGCACCGTAATAATATTTACTTAAAACGTCATTTCTACTTTTTAGAAATGACGTTTTAGTTTCAACTAAAACCTATGAAATATAAGTTAATCATTTTAATGGTTTTTATTTTAAATTGTTCATCATCAATGATTTATGGACAATTTGAAGAGCCTATAGAATTTGAAGAAAAAAGAATTATCAAAGTATCTATGTATACGTTAGTACATATTTTCACACCTGCTTTTCAGTTTTCTTATGAGAAAGAATACCGTAAAGATCGTGCTTGGCAACTTGATGTTGGTTATATCAATGATTTAAATTATGGAGTTTGGGATGAGCGATTAAACGGTTTTCGTGCAAGATTTGAGCTTCGGAAATATCGCCATAATTTTAAACAACTTCGATATTATCACGGTTTTGCTTTGCAGACTAAACAAACTTTTGCACAGAACGAACAGTGGGTTTCTCGATATAATCAAAGTTATTCAGAAATACTGGAATACAATCGTTGGACAGCCAGTGTCGGTGGGTTTTTTGTACATGGTTTTCAGAGTAATTTTGAAAATAATAATATGGTGATAGATTTTGGAATGGTTTACGGGCTTCGACTCATGCATCGTCAATATTTTGATTTTCCGAATGATGCCGAATTAATCGAATCACCGATTGGTTTTCGTTCCGGTTGGCATTTTTTTCCTACTGCTTTTCCTGTCTTGAAATTTGGAGTTGCTATTTAAATCATGCAACCAATCAATAATAATCTTGTCATTAAAATAAATAAAAGGTGAAAATTCTCCTTATATTTATTGTTTGAGTTGTCCGTTTTGATTCTTGTCAAAACGGACTTTTTATACCCCAAAATATAATAATCCTTTCTGATTCGTAATAATTTTAACTTTCCCAATATTCTATAATTTCGTTTATCTTTAGTCTTTTATTAATTATTGATACGAATACCAAATTACTATGATTACAACTTTTGAATTTGGAACACCTGCTTACGATGAATCTATTCGTTTGCGAGATGACATTTTGCGAAAGCCATTAAATATGGTTTTTTATGCCGAAGATTTAGCCAAAGAATTTAATCAAATTCATATCGGATATTATAACGAAAATGGTGTAATGACTGGTTGTATGGTTCTACAAGATTATGGTGAAGGTCAAGCGAAAATGCGTCAAGTTGCCGTTGCTAAAAATCAGCAAGGCAAAGGAATTGGTAAGAAAATGGTCAATTTTTTTGAGCAATATGCTCGACAGAATGGATTCAAAAAAGTTGTGTTACATGCTCGGGAAGTTGCTTGTCCGTTTTATGATAAATTAGGTTATGATAAGGTTGGTGAGCGATTTGAAGAAGTCAATGTTCCGCATTTTAAAATGGAAAAAAAATTGTAAAACCATCATCATGATTCAAAAAATAACCTACAACGAAACGGAAGTCAAAGTTGAAAAAAAAGAGATTGTCAAATCGGTCGATAATGGAAAAGTAACCTGGTACAACTTCGATACAACAAGTGATGAAGCGGTTCGTCAAGCAGGACAATATTTTGGTTGGCATCATTTGCTGATTGAAGATATTGTTGATGATAGCCGACATTTGCCAAAAGTTGATGCATTTGATGATTATATCTTTTGCTCCTTGAGGTCATTATCTATCGAAGGAGAAGAGATTACAGAAGAACACATTAGTTTTATCTTAGGAAAAGATTATTTGATTTCTTTTCAAGAAAATCCTGGTGATGTTTTTGATGATGTTCGAGAGCGAATTTTGATGGATAAAGGTCGTTTGCGAAAACGAGGTGCAGATTATTTATTGTATCGTTTAATGGATGCCGTTGATGATGAATTGGGTGAAATCGTTACTTTTTTTGAAGATAGAATTGAAGGAATTGAAGATTTATTAATCAAAGAAGGACATCATTATGATTCGGTCGAAGATATTCTAAATCTCAAAAAACAGTTGATTAATATTCGTAAAATTATCTTTCCGATGGAAGAAGTTGTACGAAAGTTAGCACGAGAAGAATCCGATATTATCACACCGACAACACGACAATATTTCAAAGATGTTCATGAGCGTTTGTTGCAAATATTGGAACAATTCAAAGATTTTAGAGAACTCGCCAATAACTTAATGGAGTTACACCATCTTAATTTATCACAACGCACAAATAGCGTCATGCAACTATTGACAATCGTTTCCACCGTTTTTATTCCATTGACATTTATCGCAGGTGTTTATGGTATGAACTTCGATTATATGCCAGAGTTGCACTGGCAATATGGTTACATTGGCGTTTGGGTTTTGATGTTTATTATTACGCTTGTTATGATTTGGTTGACGAAGAGAAGAAACTGGTTATAACTGTATAAATGTATTTTTGACAGGATTTACAAAATAAAACAGGATTTCTATATTTTATAATATTCTGTAAATCTTGTCTAATTTTTTTACACAAATTTTTCAACTTGCGATTGTAATCGTTGAATTAATAAAGTCGTTATTCGACGATTAATTTCACCTTTATTTTTATAATAAAATGCCAATTCTTCAACTGTAAAATGTCCTAAAACGATTCCTAAAAAGATATTTTTTAAACTTACGTCTGTTTTCAAAGTGTTATTAATAAAAGCGTTTTGGTCAGAAATATCCATTCCACTAAATGTATTTTTTTTCTTACGAAAACGTTTTTCAATGAAATTGCGAAATACTTCTAAAATCAATGGATTTTGGAATTTTAGAATCGGTCGCAACGTATTATTTTGAAATTGTTCCGTTTCTGTTGTCGCTTTTATTAAATCTAATATTGGACGAATTTCTATTAGTTGTTCTTTTCTATCTTTCATTGAATATTCAAATTTTGTATAGGACAAACAATAAAAAGGAATAAAAGTTGGAAAAAATCTATTGCTTTAATAATTAGATGATAATTGTTCGTTATTAAACTTTCATCAAAATCAATTCATTATCATGAAAATAATTTTAGTATTTATCACCTCTTTTCTACTATTACAAACAGATATTGGAAAAATTCAAAATTTGAATCAAGTAGATTTTTCTGATGACGGAAAATTGATGGTTGGAATTAATGAAGAGGCAATTTATTTGATTGATACAGAACGATTAAAAGTTGTAGATAAATATACTTTTTCGGGTAATTATGGTGTAAATCCGAATGTTCGAATTAGTGGAAACGGTGAGCATTTAATTTGTGCAAGAGGTCACAAATTTTACTATGCTAAAATTCGTAAAAATAAAATCAACGCACCAATCGAATTGATTAATCGTGTTTGGTTAGATATGGAAATTAATTATGACGGAACGGAATTTATAGCAGCACTTGACCGAAAATCATCTTTACGAAAATGTTCACCTGGCAAACGACAAATCGTTAAGTTTTGGTGTGATAACAATTCGTTTGAATGGGATACTTTACTGCCAAATATGGAAGATTGCCATTTTGCAAGTTATGGAGAATTATTGCCAGATGGCGGAATTATTTATCACCTAAAAGATGGTAATATAGATTATCCTCATCCAACGATTCTTGAAGCTGTTCCTGATGGAAAATATGATTGGGGACATGTTGAATTGTATAATCAAGGAGATTGGTTGACTCATCAACCTATGACTGAAAAAGGTTCTTTTTTGACTTATGCACTCGAAAAAGATAGTGGCTATTGTGGTTTGTATTTGACGGAAAAAGACGAAAATGGTTATTGGCAAAAAAGCCCCAATATTTTACCTCGTGACAAGGATTGTCAAGGCCCTTGGTTTTCATGTATTTCACCTGATGGAACAAAAATCGCTTGGCTAAAACTTACTCGTGATGAACGTGGTCAACCCATCAAAGGCGATATTATGATTACTTATAGATTAGATAACGACCAATGGTCAACGCCAATTATTTTGATAGAAAACTTTGGTGTTCCTTCAGAGGGAAAACAGATAAAGTCTATGCGAATTTCAAATGATAATATTGCATTTACACTTTGGAAAGGAATAACATATTTGTATACGAGTTTGGACAAAAATGGAACGTTATTTAAATTGGGTTAAAAAATTAACTCGTTTCTCCATTCAATATTTTACTATTCAAAAATGCCAAATAATCTTTGATTGCCAATGTTGTATTTTCTATTGTCGTATTATATTTTTCTGATTGATTAACGGTATCTAAATGTATTTTTAAATCATTAGAAACAAAATTATATGCTGTTTTTAATTTTTCAATAGTTTGTTGAGTTTGTAATAAATTTGGTTTTTCTAATTGTATTTTTGCTGCTTCAAATTGCTTCGGTACATTTGTCAACCAAATCATAATTTTAGCCGTATTTTTTTCATTAAGATTCTCTTTTATAACCTCGAATGGTAAATAAATATCTGGCTGTTTTGTTTGTATTTTCTCTCGCTCAATCGGAGCTAATCGCTCAATGATTTGTCTATTATATACAGAATCTGCTTCGACCATTTTATTTTTATAAAACCCTAACGATGCAATCATATTGTTAAAATAGATGGTATCATAGATAATCAAGGTATCTGATTGTGCAAAATCATTGAACATTTGCCCAAGCAAATAGTGGTCAACATCTGATTTTATTTCTTCATAAACATAGCGTTCTTCTGACTGACAAGCTGCAACAATAACGATACTCAACATCAATATTCTAAACTTAGATTTTATCAACATAGCTAATTATTAAACAAATAATGACAAATTTTTATTAAAACGTAATTTGATATAATATATCAAAAATCATTAAATCCTAACTGAAATAATAGTAAAGTGGTAACAAAAAACCTAAAATTACACCTAAATCTCCCAAAATGTTACATATAGACAAGAGAATGTTACATATAGGAAAGTGCTTTATGGAATTATCTATGATATTTGTGTCTTTATAACAAAAGATAATTATCACAAAATATAACAAATAGGTTTTAAGGTTAAGTAATAAAAAATTAAATCGTTAGGTTCACTTTTCATAATCCTCGGACATTTAGTTCGAGGATTTTTTTTATTATAATTATTATTAGGAATAAAAAATACTCCAATACATTTCTTTTGATACAACATTTATCTTTGTTCCAAAAAATAAAATGACTTGGATTTATATACTGGATTTAATCGGAACATTTGTTTTTGCTATAAGTGGCGTTTTAGCTGGTATTCATAAAAAATTTGATTTAATCGGTTCATTCATTTTGGGATTTGTTACTGCTGTTGGAGGCGGAACATTGCGAGATATGATGATTGGTGCAACGCCAGTCGGTTGGATGAACGACATCATTTATTTATATGTAATACTTACAGCCTTACCGATTTCTTATTTCTTCAAAAATCGCATTCTAAAACTTCGCAAAAGTATGTTTTTGTTCGACACTATCGGAATCAGTTTATTCACTATTTTAGGATTGCAAAAGACCTTGAGTTTTGATTTAGCACCAGAAATTGCGGTTTTAATGGGTGTCGTTTCGGCTACTTTTGGCGGTGTGATTCGTGACGTTTTATCCAATCAAGTTCCATTGATTTTTAGAAAAGAAATTTATGCCAGTGCGTGTTTAGTTGGAGGATTAGTCTTTTTAGGGTTAAATTATTTACTTAATGATACGATTTATAATATGCTTATCGCAATGTCGGTTGTAATGATAATTCGATATTTGTCGGTGCGTTTTCATTGGTCATTAAATATCGTCTCGAAGTAAATATTGATGTAATGGGAACACGGATTGAACGGATTTGACAGATAAACACAGATTTTTTTATGACTTAGTAAAAAATCCGTTCAAATCCGTTCAAATCCGTTCAATCCGTGTTTCCATTATATTTTTCACTAAAATCCTTTTTTAATCTTTTTCCCTTGTTGAAATGACCGAATCAATAATATTAAACAAAGGATAGAAATTCCCAGTCCATATTTGGCGAAAGCCAAATTCTCTGCGTCATAAAATAAATACGTAAAAGTAGAAGCGGTAATCGTCAACAACGTAAACATCACTTGTTGACCTAAATGATACAAGAGTTTTGCACCTTGATTAATGCCGTTTATTTCGACTTTGAGTTCACCTTTGTCGATGGTTTTTAGCGTTTTTCGCAAATCATCAGGTAACGCAAGTAAGCTTGATAAGGTTCGTTGTATCAAATCACCGACGAACTTCACCCAATCGTCCTTTTCACCTAAGACAAACTTTTGAATATACGGTCGAACGGTATCTAACGGATTCATCGTTTCATCTAAAGTGTTACAAATTCCTAAAAGTAAAGTCGCCATTCGATTGAGTAAAACGTAATCTTTCGGTACTTGAAGCGTATTCGCCAAACCTCGAATTCCAATTTCGTTTTGAACTTTAAATAAAGAAGAATCTAATGGATTGACTTTTAGATTTTGAAAATTTAGACCTTGTATTTCGATTTCATTTTGTAAAAAATAGCGGAATGTATCAATCAATTTTTCGGCAATCGCTTCGGCTTCTTTTCCTTCGGCAATAAATCCTAAATCTGACAAAATCCGAATAATCGTTTCTGAATCATTCTTCACAGCAGCTTCAATCAATTGCGGAATTCCTTGTTGCATCTGCGGATCAAGTGTAGCGACAGCACCGAAGTCTAACAAAACAATCGTTCCATCTTGTTGTACCAAAATATTGCCAGGATGTGGATCAGCATGATAAAAACCATCTTGAAAAACCATTTGGCAATAAGCCGCAACTAATTTATTTGCCAATGTCCGTTTGTCCAATTTCCATTCGTCCAATTGCTTAACATTATTGATTTTCACACCTTCACAAAAGCCAGAAACCAAGATTCGTTTTGTTGAATATTCCGTATATAATTTTGGTGTAATAATGCCTTCGATGTCTTTGATATTTTTACCGATTACGACCATAGATTCTGCCTCTTTTTCAAAATCCAATTCTTCCTCAATCATTTTTCGCACTTGCGTATAAACATACTCAATGCCTTTTATATCAAAGAAATAACCAACTAACAACGTCAAGCGACGAATAATATCTAAATCAATTGTTGCCGTTTTTTCGATATTCGTATGTTGAACTTTCACAATGACAGAATCACCATTTTTAAGCGTTGCTTTGTGAGCTTGACCGATTGAAGCCGCTGCAATTGGCGTTTCTTCTATTGTTTCAAATACATCATGAATTGGTTTTCCCAATTCCGTTTCTATTCGTTTTTTTGCTTCCGCAAATGATCGAGGCGGAAGCTGATCTTGTAGTGCTTCCAACGGTTCGTGAAATGCTTCGGGCAGAAAATTAGTCATTATCGACAACAATTGACCAACTTTAATAAACAAACCTTGCAGTTCCAAAATCACATTTTTAATATAATGTGCATTCTTGATATGAACTGCCATAATCCGTTTACTATAATACTTTCGACCGAAAATCTTTTCGCCCAAAAACAGTCGAAAATATCGCATTGTCACCACAAAAGCAGTCCAATATGCTTTACGAGAACGCCAACTTCGATTGTAGAAACGTTTGTTTGCCATGTTTTGGTGATTGGTGCAAAGTTAGATAATTGTAAAATGGGAAAACAAGAAAAGGCTTGACAAGTTTTAATTATCAAGCCTTAATATTTTTTCATGTTAAATTTGCGTAATCTACGAGAGAATTTAAAACTGCGTATTCATTATAGTCGGAAATTGTTCAGGAATTCCTTTGGTTTCTCCTAAATTTTGACGTAAGTCAATTTCAATTCCTCTTGCGATGGTCGAAATAGGAACATCGTTCGCTGTACCTTCAAACGGATTTTCGCCAGTTCTACCGATGCGTTCCATTGTGTGAAATATCCAAGCGACAATAACATAAAATGGAATCGAAAACCAAACGAATAAACCACCAATAATATAGGTTGTGCTATTTGATGTATTATTTTCAATAATATTAATTCCAATTTCTCCAAATTGAGGAACAAGTGCTAAAGGCAATAAAAACACAAAAATCCACATAAAAAAGTGATTCAAAGTCGCAAAATGCCTTGGATACGGAAAGTTTTTGATACGTTCACTTTTACCTTGAAGCGTAAAAAATTCTTGTATAATATTCTCTAATTCTAAGAAAGAAAACTCCCAAATCATTCCCTTTTCTTTTAGCTTACGCAAATGATGCGATTGAAGATATAACAAAGCCGTTTGCTTATTATTTTTACTCATCACATATTCAAAATCGCTATCAGAAATATATGGTTTCAAATCATCTTCCAAATTAGCCGAAAACTCCGGCGGATTTACGTCCCATTCTTGATTAGATTTTTCATTAATTGTCGTTTCCCACGGTTTAGAGGCTCGCATCGAGTGACGTAAAGCCGTCATCCAGCCAATGTGTCGATACGTCAATGCTTTGACTTCTTCTTGGATTTCCGCTTCTGAAAATGGTTTTTCAGCGTGTTCATTTGTTAACATATCTTGTACGAACATTCCGAAAGTTCGGGAAGTATTCACAATTCCGCCCCAAATCATACGAGCTTCCCAGATACGACCATAAGCCGAATTATTTTGAAAACCAATCACAAATGCAACCGCTGTACCAATCAATGCTAAAGGTGTCCACGGAATTTTTAACCAATTTAAATCCAAAAAATAGTACAACGAAACCCAGAAAACGCCCATTCCAATAAATAGAAAAGTTTCGTAACGTGTCCACCAAGCCATTTGATACGCAGTATAAACCTTTTTAATGTACATAATTTCCAGTTTTTAATGGTTATAAAAGGATATTTCTAATACAAATTGAATCAACCAATTTATACGATTTTGTTACTAATCATAATTTCATTGCACCAACTTTTATTTATTTAAGCGGCTTATTTACGTTTCGCTGAAACGTAAAATAAAAATCATAATTGCTAAATTTTGCTTCGCAAAATGCTTTTCTTACGCAGATTCACGCAGATTCACGCAGATTCACGCAGATTTTTTTGATAAAAAAAATGATTTTGTTAATGAAAAATCTGCGTGAATCTGCGAAATCTGCGTGAGATGATTGTTTTGCAAGGCAAAACGTAATATTTTCGTTT
>JBGCFH010000305.1:0-54912 GCA_045106825.1 Saprospiraceae bacterium
AAATTATTATTTTAAGTAGCAGCTGTCTTTAGTTTCAGTAAACAATTTCAAACAAAGACGGCAGCTACTGGCAAAAATTGTCAAACAACCAAAAAAATAATTTTGTTAATGAAAAATCTGCGTGAATCTGCGAAATCTGCGTGATATGATTGTTTTGCAAGGCAAAACGTAATATTTTCATTTTAAGTTTAATATCAGCGAAACATGAATAATCTATCAATTTTTAGATGTTTTTAATTTCTTCAAATATCAAATATCAAAAACAAAAATGAAATCTATGAAAACGGTATTGTCAATTTTGATGCTATTAATGTTAGGAATTACATCATTCGCACAACAATCAATTGATGCAATCATGGCTTTAAAACCTGATAAAATTGATTATTATGATGATTCAGAAATTATTTATAAGATAGAAATGCCTTATGCAAAAAGTAGTGTTCAAAAACAAAATTTACCAACGGTTGAAGATTTAGACCGATTGATAAGTATAGATTTGGTTTATACAGAGTTTCGTCGTTCGGAGCGATTTAGTCAGCCAAAATTGAATAAATATAGGTTACAAACTCTAAAAAAAGCAATCCCTGAAATTTTTGAATTAGAGCATATCACTTGGAATATCATCGAACAAACTGGGCCCACAACGATGGAAGAAGCTAAACGATTGTATCATGGCTTTGTATTTAATATTTCAGAAGAACGTGGAAGCGAAGAGATTGAATATATCGAAACGATTGTCAATGAAGAGAATGAAGAAGAAATTGATTCTACGGTTTTAACCGTTTTTGAACGGAATAACTGGAGTGAAATGTTAATCACAGCGGATTTGACAGGAAGTATGTCGCCTTATGTTGCTCAAGTTTTGCTTTGGTTCAAACTCAATAATATTGACCAAAGAGCAAAGTATTTTATGTTTTTTAATGATGGAAATAGTACACCTGATGAGCATAAGAAAGTTGGTAAAACTGGTGGTTTGTATCAATCTCCAGCATCTGATTATGAAACGATTGAAGCGTTAGCTTATCAAACAATTCGTGCAGGTGATGGCGGAGATTGGCAAGAAAACGATGTAGAAGCTTTATATTTTGGCATTCAAAATTGTCCAAAATGCAAAGATGTTATTTTAATTGCTGATAATGATTCACCTGTTCGAGATTGGCGAATGATGAAAATGATAAAGCGTCCTGTCCGAGTGATATTGTGTGGTGTCGAAGACAATTATCTCAATCCTCAATATCTGAATTTGGCTCGAATAACCAAAGGTTCGATACATACGATAGAAAAAGATATTACGGATTTGATGAAAATCAATGAAGGCGAATCTATCGAAGTGAATGGCATAACATACAAAATCTACAAAGGAAATTTTGTGATAAAACGAGAGGATTAGATGTATTGAACAAGAATCAAAAAAAATGTCAATGAACCAATTTTTTTAAAGAACCACATTTCTTTAATTCTTGTTCAAAACTCACCCTTATTTTGTTTTGCAAATAATCTTCACGGTGACTTCATCGGAAACCATAAATGTACTGGTAGCTTTACCAACATTGTAATCGAAACGATTCACTTTAAGAGTTCCTTCAAAAATACCACTTTTGTGAGTAAAAGGAATTTTTACATCTTTAGAAACACCGTGTATCGTCAATTTTCCTTTAGCAATATGATAACCTTCTTTTTTTGAACGTACAATTGCATCAGATTTGAATTTAATTGTTGGATATTTTTCAACTTCAAAAAAATCTTTATTTTTTAAATGTTCATCCCGTTTGTTATTGTCAGTATCAACCGTTGCTGCGTCGATTGTTACTTCAAAGCTGGAGTTTTTTAAATCTTTCGGATTAAAATTAACATCACCTTTCATGCCCTTAAATGAACCTTCAACAGTATTAATTTTCATATTTCCAACCTCGAAAGTGACACCAGAATCTACTGAATTGATTTCTTGTTTTCCTAAGGTTACCATAAATAAGATGGTAAAAATCCCTAACATATAACTTTTCATATTTATTAAAATTTTACATTTTTTCAATTGTTAATTTTCTACTAAATTTATTTTTCAATAACAGAACCATCTGAAAATTGGGCAAAGCGACGTTTTTCCTTACCATGAGTTGGGCCAGACGCTTTCCATTTCCAACCACCAAATTGTGTGCGTTGATAATCCATAAATGCTTCTTGAATTTCTTGTCGAGTATTCATCACAAAAGGCCCATGTTGAACGACAGGTTCGTTGATAGGTTTACCCTGTAACAACAATAAATAAGCATCTTGCTGACCAGCAACGATGACAATATCTTCATCAGATTTGACTTTTGCACAATAATTTTTTTCAAGTGTTGTATTGTCGATTTGAATTTGATTGCCTCGATAAAAATATAATGTTCTATTTATTCCTGCATTTGTTTTTGGTAATGTCCAATTTGCACCAGCTTCCATTTTGATTGTCCAAATCGCAACATTATTACTATCATTTGCTGCCCAAGAATTTGGAGTCGGTTTAGGTGCTTCTGAACCATTGAGTTCACCAGCGATAATTCTTATAGAAGTATTTTTGCCATTTGCATCAATTTCCGTAACTGATGGAATACTTTCTGACCACAACATTTTATAATGTGGCTCAACCATTTTATCTTTCTTTGGTAGATTTAACCAAATTTGAAATAATTCCATTCTATTCGGTTTATCTTCATCTAATAACGGAAACATTTCAGAGTGTAAAATACCTTTCCCCGCAGTCATCCATTGTACATCGCCATCGCTAAATCGACCTAAACCATTTTGAGAGTCAGCATGATCAATATAACCGTCTTCTGCAACAGTCACGGTCTCAAATCCTCGATGAGGATGATGCGGAAAACCAGGAACAACATCGCCATGATACATTCTCCAACCATCTTTTATAACAAAGTCATTTCCGATATTTCTACCTTTTAGTAACTCAGAGTCTGGTCCCAAATTGGGTTCACCTTTTGGATAATTATCTTCGTGATGCACACAGAATAAAAAAGGATCTTCAGTTGCCCACGGAAATCCCATTTGTTGTACTCGGATTATTTTATCAGAAGTCATTTTTTTTGTTTTAATACTTATGTGATTAATATTTGATGATATAACATGTCTATTTTCAGTCTTGAAAGTTATAGCAGAATCATCACTATTGATTTTTTGTCTATCAAATAAGACAATAAATGAAAACGCTACAATTCCAATTATATAATTCTTCATATTGCATTTTAAATTTAGCACCTTATTATTAGAAGTAATTTATTTGATGTTTAAACATTGATTTATTTTTTATAATACTAAATGCTTTAAATAGCGAAAATGTTTTGATGGTTTAGGAAATGAAGATGTTTTTAGTATGATTTGGTGGAGTTTATTAATAAATGGAAATAAAAAAAGCATTCATCAAAAGATGAATGCTTGAATATTTTATTTGTGTTTGTGTGTTTGTATGATAAGAATTAATCCTGTTCAAATTGTATCTGTTCTATGAGTGTACTTCCGCTTTTTTCACTGATGTAAATAAAAACACGGAATTTTTTACCAGAAGCGACCATATCACCGATAGCGTACTCTGATGATTTTCCTTTAGAAGAACCTTGGTGCTGTAGTTTGAATGAAGTCACTTTATAGTTTGTGAAAAATGATTTCATTACATCTGTTGCCTCTGCTTTAGAGAAAATATCGTCTTTATCTGGTGTTGTAATTTCCACTTGAGTATCAAAAAATTTGGATAACTCAGATGCATTTTGGTTACTAATTGCACTCGAAATACCACTAAATTGTGCATTTGCAACTGTACCAATGATTGTGAATAAAAATAATAATACTAAATTTTTCATGATGTTCATATTTTTGTTTGTGCTTATTAATAATTCCAATATTGTGCCAACACTAAAATATTAACGTTTTTACAGTTTTATAAAGTATTAGTAATCATTAAAATACTGTAATAAGCTATTATTAATACGTAAAATATAGTGTTAAGGTCACAACTCACTGCCTTTTTTATTGATAATCAATGAGTTGAAGGCAAAATGTCCTTATATTTTGTGATTTATAGAGTATTTATGTTTGTACGAAACCTTTGATTATTTTGTTAGTGATATATCCAGAAAATAGAAGTTTGTATCCAAAAAACAGATAAACGTTCTTAAACATGGAAAAAACAACCTTAAAAACTAATTGTCATTTTGACACTTAGAAAGTCGAATTATTGTTGAATTATCTCTATTTTTGTCGAAATAAACTTGCTAAAGTTTTATCAATCGAAATTAATAAAAGTAATTGAGAAAGTCACAATTAAATAAAAAATATGAAAAATTACGATAAAGTAATGCTCGTTATTCTTGATGGTTGGGGACATGGACCAAATCCTGAAGTAAGTGCTATTGCTCAAGCAAATACTTCATTTGTAGATAGTCTTTATAATGAATACCCAAATTCGGAGTTAGTTACCTATGGTGAAGACGTTGGTTTGCCAGAAGGACAAATGGGAAACTCGGAAGTTGGACATTTGAATATCGGTGCAGGACGTATTGTTTATCAAGAGTTGGCTCGTATCAATAAAGCGATTAAAGAAAAAACATTAAATGATAATAAAGTGCTTGTAGAAGCCTTGAATTATGCGAAAGCTAATGATGTGAAAGTACATTTATTAGGTTTAGTATCTGATGGAGGTGTTCATTCTCATATTAATCATTTGAAAGGAATTTGTGATATTACAGAAGAACATGGTTTAGAAAACGTTTATATTCATGCGTTCATGGATGGACGTGATACTTCTCCAAAAGGTGGTTTGAATTACTTAAAAGATGTTACACAACATATTGAAAATAAGTCGGTTAAAATCGCTTCTGTGATTGGTCGTTATTATGCGATGGATAGAGATAAACGTTGGGAACGTGTGAAACTGGCGTATGATTTATTGGTGAATGGTAAAGGGACAGAAACAACGGATTATTTAGGAGCTTTACAAACGTCATATGATAATGGAAAAACGGATGAATTTATTGATCCTATTCTTGTAACAAATACCGACGGTTCGCCTGTGGCAACGATTGAAGAAAATGATGTCGTAATTTGTTATAATTTTAGAACTGATAGATGTCGTGAAATCACGCAAGTGTTGACGCAACAAAATATGCCTGAACACGATATGAAAACCTTGACATTGCACTATGTGACGATGACAAAGTATGATGAATCATTCAAAGGTGTAAACATTGTTTTTGAAAAAGAAAACTTAGTAAATACACTGGGCGAAATTTTGGCGAAAGCTAAAAAAACACAGTTAAGAATAGCTGAAACAGAAAAATATCCTCACGTTACTTTCTTTTTTAATGGTGGACGTGAAGCGAATTTTGAAGGCGAAACTCGTTCAATTGTTCCTTCTCCGAAAGTCGCAACTTACGATTTGCAACCAGAAATGAGTGCATTTGAGTTGACAGATGTTGTTACGAAAGCAATTAATGAAAGTCAACCAGATTTTATTTGTTTGAATTATGCGAATGCTGATATGGTCGGTCATACAGGTGTTTTTGAAGCAGCGATGAAAGCAGCGGAAACGGTTGATACTTGTACGAAACGATTGATTGAAACTGGGCAAAATCATAATTATGTTGCGATAATTATCGCTGATCATGGTAATTCTGATTATATGATAAATGATGATGGAACGCCACACACGGCACATACAACGAATTTAGTTCCGTGTTTTTTAGTAGCAAAAGATTTGAACGGAACAACGATAAATAGTGGAAAATTAGGAGATGTTGCTCCAACAATTTTGGAATTGTTTGGATTAGAACAACCAGCAGAAATGAATGGTGTTTCTTTGCTGAAATAAGTGATATGAAAATTTTCTGATTCGTTGAAAATTATTATAAAAACAACTAATAATTAGACCTGTCAAGTGTTTGAAACTTGACAGGTCTTTATATAAAAGTCAATATGTATAATAATTATTCTCCCAACCTATCAATAACTTGTCTAACTGTCAATGTATTTTGATTACCAGTTTGCATATCTTTGATTCCCAAAACACCATTTTCCATCTCTTGACTTCCGACGATAGCAACATAAGGAACATGACGAGCATTCGCATATTTCATTTGCTTTTTCATCTTTACAGGGTCAGGATAGAGTTCTGCGTTGATACCAGCTTTACGCACTTCTATCAGTGCTTTATATGCAAACATAAAACTTTCTTTATCAAAAGTGACAAAGAGTAATTTTAGACTTTGACTATCATCTTTTGGAAATAGATTTAACTCTTCCATGACATCATAAATACGTTCTGCACCAAATGAAACACCAACGCCTGAAACGTTTTTTAGACCAAACATTCCTGTCAAATCATCATAACGTCCGCCTCCGCCGATGCTTCCCATTTTGACATCATTTGCAGCGACTTCAAAGATACAACCTGTGTAATACGACAAACCTCTTGCTAACGTAATATCAAAAACAATATCATTCGTTTGTTCCGAAAATTTTAAAAAGTTAAAAACTTCCTCTAATTCTTCTACACCTTTTTGGCCAATCTCGGAATTGATAAAAATTGCTTTTAATTCCGTTAAATTATCAATTGTTAAAATCTTCTCAATCGTTGTAATTGCGTCATCATTGATATCACGTTCACGCATTTCTTTACGAACACCTTCAATACCGACTTTATCTAATTTATCAATCGCCACAGTCATATCAATCATTTTATCTGGAATTCCTGCTGTTTCTGCTATTCCTTCTAAAACTTTACGATTGTTGATTTTAATAGTCGAATTGACACCTAATTTAGCAAATACTTCATCATAAATTTTTATTAATTCGGCTTCAAACATCAATGAATTAGAACCGACAATATCTACGTCACATTGATAAAACTCACGATAACGACCTTTTTGAGGTCGGTCGGCTCGCCAAACAGGTTGAATTTGATAACGTTTGAATGGAAAAGCAATGTCATTTTGGTGCATGACAACATATCTTGCAAAAGGAACAGTCAAGTCATAACGTAACCCCTTTTCAGAAATTTGAAAGGATAATTTTTTATAATCGTCTAAATCTTTTGCTTTACGCAAAAAATCACCTGAGTTTAAGACCTTAAATAATAGCTGATCGCCTTCATTACCATATTTACCTGTCAACGTTGACAACTTTTCCATCGTTGGTGTTTCAATGGGTTGAAAGCCATATTTGACAAATATAGATTTTATTGTATTGAAGATGTAATTACGTTTTACAATTTGTTCTGGTGTAAAATCTCTCGTTCCTTTTGGAATTGATGGTTTCATCTTTACTTATTAAGTATTAACTATTAAATATTACTTTTAAACTTGCCGCAAAATTAAGGAATTGAATGGTTTGAATCACTATTCCTTGTTTTTTTATTAAAATATTTTGTGTCAACTAATTTATTTATAAAATAGTTCTTTAGACAATTCATTGATAATAAGATGATTGTGCAGAAATCATTGTTGTTACTAATTTTAGTAGTAAAAAAAAATAAAAAATAGTTTTGTGAAAAATGAAAATCGTTATATATTTGCAGCCGAGAGGCACAGGTTTCTGCTCCTATGAACTTCCCCAGGGTCGAAAGGCAGCAAGGATAAATAGTTGAGCGATTCGCTGTGTTCTCTCAAATTTTTTTTATAGAAACATCTAACTATATATACCAGGCTTGTACATTCGTACAAGCCTTTATTTTTTCCTGCTTTATAGAAACAATTTCAAAATATTATAAAATATCGTAGATTTATAGGAGTAATTAAAAGATAATTGTTGAATAAGGCAATATTTAATTATTCTGCAATCATTTGTAGCTATTTTGTCAATATTACTATCAAAAAAAAATAGGGATGTTATAAATTAATAATATTCATATATGGAATAACTTTTGGTTTATTAATGAAGAACAAATTATACACTTAAAAATAAGTTATAAGCCTTCCTTAAAAATGGGTGAGCAACAAATAAAATCACTACTAAAATTAGCTAAAAGAGCTTATCAAAAGCGAGATTTAGACAATGCATTAGGATTCTCTAAACATGCTACGGAACTGGCAAGTTTGGAAGAGAATTTTAATGATTGGGGTGATTTGTATGCTATTCGTGGAAAAATTAAAGGACTTCAGGGACATTACCTCGGAAATAATGATGACTTAGAAGAAGCTATTGAATGCCTAAATACTGCTAAAGTTTTCTTTCTTTATACTGCGCCACTTTGTATTAAAGTAGGACAAATTTTTTTATTTCAGAAGAAACATGAAGCTGCATTTGAATTATTTAAAAATGCTTTAAGAGCAAGTAGACAAGCTAAGATAAAAGATGATGAAATTCATGCACTTTTACAGATTAGTGAATATTATTTAGAAACCCGAAATCTTCCTACATCAACGAAATATTTAGTTTTAGCCCAACAACTTTTGAATAACAAAACCTTAATTGAAAACTGGATACTTTATTATCAAATTTCTATGACAATAGGTATTCGTCAGCATAATTTTGAAGAAGTCGAAACTAATGCAAATAAGGTTTTAGCTCTTTGTGTTGAAAAAAACGATATTGAGAATGAAGTAAAAGCCCTCAATGCAAAGGGAATTTCATTCGCTATTAGAGGTGATTACAAACAAGCTTTTGAAAACCTATGGCTGGCAAACGACAAAAGTCAACTGATTAATTTCAGATTATTAACCGCTCGAACATTAATCAATATTGGAAATATCTTTTCTTCTCTTTATAATTATGAAGAAGCGATTAAGCAACACTTAAAGGTTGTTAATGAATATGTTGCTCAAATTGATAATTATACCTTAACCGTGCTTTGTCATAATATTGGCGGAACATATATGTCGCTCGGACAAGATGAAAAAGCAATCTATTATTATTTGAAAGGTCTTGAAACAGCCGAAAAAGATGGTATTCATAAGTTAGAAGCAATTATTTTATACGAGATTAGTAAGATTTATGCAGATAAAGATTTAGATAAAGCATTAGAATATATTGAAAAAACGAAAGAGGTTTTAGAAGCATATAATATTGCTTCAGGAATAGAAATGCATACGATTAATTTAGCAGAAATTTATTTCAAACAAGGGAAAGTTGAAGATGCATTGTCAAAAGGTTTGGAAAGCCTAAAGTTGTGTGAGAAAGTAGAAAATAAAAAGACTTTAGTTCGAGTATATCGCTTGTTATCAAGTGCTTACAAGATGTTAGAGCAATATAAAGAAGCATTGAAATATCATGAATTATATCATGAATTACAACATAAATTACATCAAGAAATGCGTAAAAAGCAAACCCTTGATTTAGAAATTCGTTATGAAACGAAGGAGAAGGAGCAGCAAATTAAACTCTTGACAACGGATATGGAATTGCAAGAACTTGAACTGAAACATACCCGAAAAGTTGCTCAACAAAACGAATTAATTACGCAAGCGAATCAAGAAATTAAACAGTTTACTTACGCTGTTTCGCATGACTTGAAAGAACCGCTTCGAATGATTGGAAGTTTTACGAAACTTATCGGTAGAAAAGTAGGTCAACAAGGTGACAAAAGACTTGATGAATACATGAATTACGTTCATGATGGTGTTCAACGTATGGAAGGTATGTTGAATGGCATGCTGGATTATGCTCGTATTGGTAAACACACTAATTTACAAGATGAGATTGATTTGAATAGAACTATCGCAGATGTGTTGTTGAATTTGCGTGTACGAGTTCATGAAAGCCAAGCTGTTGTAAATTGTAGTAATTTACCAACTATCAAAACGAATAAAGTGTTAATTTCTCAACTTTTCCAAAATTTGATTGGAAATGCGATTAAATTTTCCAAAAAAGATGTGAAACCGATTGTTAATATTTTTTCGATAGATGAAGAAGATAGATTTGTTTTGGCGATAGAAGATAATGGAATTGGTATTCCTCAAAAACATCGAGATAAAGTATTTGATTTATTCAGTCGTTTGCATACTCGTGATAAATACGAAGGTTCGGGAATCGGTCTGGCAATGTGTAAAAAAATTACTCAAATTCTACAAGGTGAAATTTGGATAGAATCTGAGGACGATATAGGAACAACCTTCTATATTGCTATCCCAAAAGTGATTGAACCTGTGGTGATTGAAGAATTAGCGGTGTAGCACCTTGATTATCAATAACATATTGTTTTGCTTTCGCTGATGCTTGTTGATAAAATGATTCATTTGATAATTGTTGAATAATTGCTTTGAAATCCTCATAATCTCTAATCGAAAATCCACCTTTTTCTTTTACTAAATTTACGGCTTCCTCAAATTTTTGATATTTTGTTCCAAAGATTACTGGTAAACCAAAAACAATCGGCTCTAAAGTATTGTGTAAACCTGAACCAAAAGCTCCACCGATATAGGCTATTTTTCCATAACGATACAATGCAGATAACATTCCGATATTATCAATTATTAAAATATCAATATTGGAAATATTATCACTTTTTGCTTCTGAATATTTTATAGATTTTCTATTGATTTTTTCTTGTAACACTTTGATTTTTAATGTTTTAATCTCGTGTGGTGCAATGATAAATCGGTAAGGCAAATCATCAGAATACGCATTAATATATTGTGCAATAATCGCTTCGTCTGGTTGCCAAGTGCTTCCACAAATAACGATTGGTTTTGTGTTTACTTTCGTAAATTGTTCAATTATTTCAAATCGTTTTTTTTCTGCTGCGATTGCCAAAACTCTGTCTAATCTTGTATCTCCAGCAATTGTAGAATGTGTTATATTTATCGTTTCTAAGTGCTTTTTAGAAATAGTATTTTGTACAAATAAATGCTCGAAAAAGTATAAACATTGACGGTGCGTTTTGCCGAAAGGCGAAAAGAAAAAATGATTAGCTCTAAAAATACCAGAAACTAAAAAGGTCGGAATTTGTCGTTGTTGTAAGGCTTCAAGAAAGTGATACCAAAACTCATATTTTACCCAAAAAACTAATTTTGGTTCGATTAAGTCAATAAATCGTTTTGCATTTTTTTTAGTATCCAAAGGCAAATAAGTAATGATGTCAGCCGAAGCATAATTTTTACGAACTTCGTAGCCAGAAGGGGAGAAGAAGGTCAACAAAATTTTTTCATCTGGATATTGTTTTTTGATACTTTCTATCAACGGTCTTCCTTGTTCAAACTCACCTAAAGACGAACAATGAAACCAAATCAATTGCTGTTTTTTAATATTATTGGATTGCAAATCTTGTTGTAATCGGTGTAACAAATCTTGACGACCTTCGACCCATTTTTTAGCTTTCGGTTGAAATAAGGCTAAAATTTTGGCAACGAAACCGTAAAGAAAAATTCCAATTTTGTAAATGAAAAAGTACATTCATTTTAGGTGTTAGTATGAAGTATAAGGTATGAAGTATTTAATAAAACACTTCATACCTTATACTTAAAAAAGTCATGGTTTGGCGTATGGTAATCGTTCGATTTGTTGTGTTTTATGATAAGTATCTAAACCTGAAATAGCAACTGTTTTAGCGATTTCTAAATTTATTTTTCCATCTTGTTCCACACAATTTTGTGGCAAAGTAATCCACTCGATTTTTCCGATTATCATTTTGGTATCATTCAGTCGAATATCAATAATATCCGCCAAAGATAAACCAATTTTGATATTGGCTTCTTGTACAAATGGTGCTTTGAAATCAGCAATAAATTCTGGCGTCAAACTGGTTGCTTCAAACTCCGACTGATTACTATATCGAGCCGCCGTTTGATGTCCTTGTTTATGAATGGTCGAATTGATGTGATTGATAGTAAATTGTTCTGTGGCAATGATATTTTCGAGCGTATGTCGAGGTACAGAATGTGGACGAGAAATAATGCCCATCAGCGGTGGATTTGCACCAATATGTACCGCAGAACTAAAAATAGCAAGATTCGTTAAATCTGCTGTATTGATTGTACCGACTAAGTTAGCGGATTTAAAACCGCTCAAACTATTAATCAAATTAGTACGGAAACGTTTCTCTAAATTCAGTATTTGTTCGTGATTGTATTGCTGCATAAGTTTGTCGGTTTTTATTAGATATTGGCGTTTGGTGTTGTTGAGCCATTGGTACAATTTTGCATACTTTAATCGTTCCAGGAGCACAAAAGTCGCCATTTGGATCTTTGCCAGACCAAGTACCTTCTATACAAAATCCATCTTTTTTCATAGTGAAATTTAGTTTTGCTTTTTTTCTACACCAAGCTAAATCCTCAAAGGTTTTTTGTTCAATGATTTTAGTTTCTTCAAAAATCAATATATCATTTTTGAACTTACCTTTGAGTTCCATGATAGCATAAAAATTTGGTTTATCGACAAAAGAAACTTTTGAAGTTCCTGTAATAACACTCCCTTTTTGTTTAAGGTTTAAAGTAAGATAATAAGAACTCGCTGCACCACCTGTACTTTGTCTCAAAACGCCATTCCATTCTCCAGACATATCTTGTGCAGAAGTGTTTTGGTAAAGTGTTGATAAACAAAGTATTATGATGAAATAAATAATATTCTTCATATTTTAATTTATTTTATAAACTAATTGTGGTAAATGTTTGCTATTCTTTTAACGTAAATATCGACGAAAAATGTTTATATAATTTCAATCAAATGATTATTTTGTTGCTATGATTAAATATTTTAACATTCAATCGTTTAGAACGATGATTTTTTGTTTAGTGGCAGGTATGTTATCAGGTTTTTTGCGAAGCTTTGATTTTATGGGTGATACTGTTCCTATACTGTTTCCTGGCTTTTTATTTGGACTCGCTTTACCATTATCAAATTGGAAATTATACAAAAATCCAAAATCAACCTTAATTGGTTTTTTGATTGTATCAACTGCAGTTTATCCGATGATGGTTATTCTACCATTGAAAATATTAGGACAAGAATTTGGTATTAATTTAGCTGCTAAAATTCCATATTTATTAGGTATTGTACCAAGTATTTTGGGAGCAGGAATTTTGTATTTGGTATATCGTATGTTTTTGGGGAATAAAGATAAACAAGTATGGAAATTTTATTTCTTAATCGCCATTATATTAGGTATTACCTTTTTTCCACTGATGAATTTTGCGGACAACTTTGTGCTAAGTTTAGGAATTTGGCAAGGTGGAATAGGATTTTGCTTGACACAATTACATTTTACAAATACTAAAGGAAAAGCAAAGAAAGGTAAATAAATCAAAAAAATGCACTAATTGGCATCAATAAGCGTACTTTTGTTGTTTCATATTTTTAATGATTTAAACATACTAAAAATGGACGATAAGAAACAAAACTTGAATATTGAATTATCAGAAGAAGTAGCAGAAGGTGTTTACTCTAACTTAGCTGTTATTTCACATTCACCAACTGAATTTGTAATTGACTTTATCCGAATGATGCCAAATATGCCAAAGGCGAAAGTAAAATCTCGTGTTATATTAACACCTCATCATGCTAAACGATTGTTGAGTGCTTTACAAGATAATGTCAATAAATATGAAGCACAACACGGACAGGTTGCAGATAATAAAATCCCACCTTTTCCAATGAATTTTAACACACCAAAAGGTCAAGCATAATTTTGAAACTATATTAATTTTCATAAAATGAATACAATATTAGAAGAACGAGTTGATAAAGCCTTAGATAGTATTCGACCTCACTTAGCTGTTGATGGAGGTAATGTTGAGGTGGTTGAAGTGACAAATGAAATGGAACTGAAAATCAAATGGTTGGGTAATTGTGAAAACTGCTTTATGAGTGTGATGACCATGAAAGCTGGTATCGAAGAAGTCGTAAAAACTCAAGTACCAGAAATCAAAAGTGTAGTGGCTATCAATGGAGTAGAGTTACCGATTTAAAAGATGCTTCTTGAAAAAGTGAATTGAAATTTTTATAAAAAATCCTTTTTTCATTTATCAATAAACTATCACGAGTATACAAATTTTCGTAGCTTACAAATAATAGCAAGATAATAAATTATCATCGGTAAAAAATTGAAAAAAATCCTTTTTCCTAATGTTTTAGGAAAAAGGATTTTTTTGTTTCGAGGCATTGATTTAATCTATTTTTTAAAATTTTTACAAAAAAAGTCAAGTTATAGTAAAACATTCTATTGCGTAAAGTATTATTTTGTTAGGTTTTATATATTATTTTTATTTATAATTGATGATGATACTAATTAATTATCATTATAAATTGCTTATTAAATCATTGTTTTTACGATTAAATCTTAAACATATATGATTTTATATTAATATATAGTTAAAAATGGTTCAATTTAGATATATAAAAAAAAATAAATCTATTTGGAATAGAGTTTGCTGTTAGAATATTGAAGAAAGTAATATGATGAAGATAAACTTGTTAAAAAACTTAATTACAATTGATTATGTATATTTTTTTTTGTAACTTGTAGTTGAATTATAAGTTGTCACTATTATAATAAAAAATTAAAGCACACTAAAAGTTACCTTAAAACGTAGAAGAATGAAGAAGTTAATGTTAATCGGTTTGTTATCTTTTGTAGCAATTGGGCTTTTTGCTCAAAAATCTTCATTAGGAACAGCTAAATCAGGAAGTAAAGAAAAATCTGATCCTCAGGCAGAATCTATTCTTAACAAAGTAAACACAAAATATGCTTCGTACAAGTCTATGAAAATGGACTTGAAAGTAACAATTCAAGATGGTAAGTTTAAAGAAGAACAAACTGCCAAAGTATCTGTGAAAGGAAATAAATTTAAAATCGACTCAAAAGACCAGTTAATCATTTCTGACGGAAAGAAAAATTGGATTTATCTAAAAGAGGCGGACGAATTACAAATCAGTAAACCTGATCCTGATGATGTAGGAATGTTTTCATCTCCAGATAAATTATTGAAAACATATCAAGAAGAGTTTATTTCTGGTTATATGGGACTATTCAAATTGAGCGGAAAAATCGTTCATAAAATTGAATTTAAACCAATGGACAAAAACTCGGAATATTCAAAAGTTGCTGTTTATATTGACAAAACAGATTTGACAGTCGTGAAAATCAAAGTTTTTGATAAGAGTAATATTCATTATTCTATTAGAATGGAAAATTTTGTAAAAAATACAACAATGAAAGATACAGACTTCAAATTTGATGAATCAACAGTATCGGAAGAAAATATCATACGTCTTTGTGACGGTTGTTAGACAACATAATATACAAACAATAAAAAGGCTATTCTTCGGAATAGCCTTTTTTCGTTAATCTTTTTTTACTTTTGTTAATCATAAATTGTAGTACATAAATTAATACTGACTAATCACTAAAAAAAGTGTTCGATCTTTTTAATCAACAACCGACTTTCACGAAGCAATACAATCGCTTAGAATTACCAAAAAGACCTTTGACATTTGGGGAAGTAAATGCCAATATCGGTGGAATGCGTTCGGCTTTAGAAGCGTTGGATTTGGAATCTGTTTGGGCATATGAAAAGGAACGATTTGCACAACTTACTTATACCGCAAATTTTAATCAAAAACCAAATGCTAATATTTCTAAACCTAAAACGCTTCAATCCACAAATATTATTACAGCTTCATTACAACCGACATTAGCAGATTTTCAGGCTTTCGCCAATATCTTAAAACATCAACAAAATGTAGCTTTTATTATTGAAACAAAGAAAAGTTTGTTTTTAAATAAAAGTAAGTTGTGGCAAAAAGTCATGCAAACATTGACTGAATGCAACTTTGATGTGTTTTATGCGATTTTAGATGCTGTAAAGTTTGGTGTGCCTCAATATCGAAAACAGCTTTATTTTGTTGGCTTTCGCTGTGATTATTTTGAATCAAAGCCAACGTTTAATTTTCCAAAAGGTCTATCTAAGAAAGTATACATCAAAGATATTTTGGAAGAAAATGTAGATGGTTACGCTGTTTCAGAACATTTTCAAGAGTTTCATTTATTTAGAAATGAAACGGCACAAGTCGTAAGCAATCAGTCTAAAATTATGGTCAAACCCTTAGTTCCTTCTTATCACAAAGTACAACCTTTAGTTGGAACATTTGTACAAGATGGAGAAACTGGTATTCGATTATTATCAGAAAATGAATGTAAAGCTTTGATGGGTTTTGACCGAGATTTTATGTTTCCTGTCTCTCGTACACAAATGTACCGACAATTAGGAAAATCGGTTGTTGTACCTGTTATTCAAAGTATTGGCAAAGAAGTTTTGAATACAATTGTTGAAAATTCATGATAAAACTATTAAGTATTTCGACAGAATTTACAGAATTTACAGAATTTACAGAATTTATAAATTTAAAATTGATATTTACGAATTGCTATAATGATAAAAGTAAAATCGTTGATTTTACAAGGGTTAAGAACTTTTTCAGAAAATTAAAACAATTCATTTCGTTTTGCTTTCGCTAAAATAATCTCTGGTAACGTAAAACGGCTTCCGTATTTTTGCTCAAACTGTTTCGCTCTTTTGACAAAAGTATTGATTCCATAATCATTAATATACTGAAAAACACCACCTTTAAACGGTGCAAAATTCCAACCCAAAATACTTCCAACATTTGCTTCCTCAACACTATTGATTGTTCCTTCTTCCAATGCTCTTGCAGCATCAATTGCTTGTACGAACATAAAGCGTTCGATAATTGCTTTTTCGTCAGGATATTTATTTTTAATATCAAAATGCTCCGATAATTCACTCCAAATTAATGGCTTTTTACCATTATAATTATAGAAACCAGCTTTACTAATCGCACCTTCTCGCTTGAGTTCTTCAACCATTTTGACTAATACTTTCAACTCATTTTTATGGTAATAAACATCGCCAAACCATTCTTTCTTTCTGCGTTCAAAGAGTAGTAATGTTGCTAAACTCATTTCGTCCAAAGTTGCCAAAGGCCCTTTTTGCATTCCTGCTTTCATTCCCAAACGCTCAATTACCACTGGCGGAACACCTTCATTAAGCAATGCCAAGCCTTCCATCGCATACATACCATTTATTCTTGCCGCAAAAAATCCACGTCGATCACGAATTACAATCGGAATTTTTCGAATTTTTCGTACAAAATCAAATGCTTTTGCAATCGTTTCATCAGATGTTTGTTCTCCAACAATGACATCAACTAAACGACGCTTTTCTGCTGGTGCATAAAAGTGAATACCAACAAAATCCTGTGGGCGATTCGATGCTTTTCCTAATCTCGAAATAGAGATATTTGAAGTATTTGTACCAAAAAGTGTAAATTCATCTAAGTGTGCATCCGTTTCTCGAATTACTCTTCTCTTTAGATTTAAGTTTTCAAAAACAGCTTCAATCACTACATCACAATTACTAAAATCTTGAAACTTGTCAGAAATAGAAATTCTATTGAAAATGGTCGTTTTTTCAGCAATAGTCATTTCTCCTGCATCTACTTTTTGTTGTAATAATAAATCACAATATTTTCGACCTCGTTCTGCAATTGATTGAGAAACATCTTTTAGAATCACTTGCATTCCATGTATTGCACAAGTTGTCGCAATACCCGAACCCATTCGACCTGCACCAATAATTCCAATTTGTTTTGGGCGAAATTTTCCATAACCTTTTGGACGACTAAGATTCTGCTTAACCTTATTGGTATCAAACCAAAATGCTTTCACCATATTACGAGTCGAGTCACACATAATTAATTCTGTGAAGTAACGACTTTCAATACGATTTGCTGTATCAAAATCAACCGAAGCTGCTTCGACCATTGTTGCTAAAATGGATTGAATAGCTGGAAAGTTGCCTTTCGTTTTTTTCATCAATGCAGCATTCTTTTTTGCTATCCAATTAGTAATTTCGGCAGATTCTATATTACCACCAGGAATAATATATTTCGATTGATCCCATGGTCGTTTATAATCTAAATTATCAAAAATCCAATTTTTTGCCTTCTGAATCATTTCCTTTTCATCAACAGCAACTTCGTCAATGATTTCGTACTTTAATGCTTCAATCGGACGATAGATTTTTCCGTCTGTTAGAATTGGAAATGTTTTCTTCAAGCCATTTAACCAAACCAAACGAGTCACACCGCCAGCACTCGGCATTAAGCCCAGACGTACTTCCGGAAAACCGATTCTTGTTTGTGGGTTTCCGACGGCAATTCGATGATGACAAGCCAAGGCTAACTCAAAGCCACTTCCCAAAGCATTACCATTTATTGCAGCGACAACTGGAACACCTAATTTTTCCAATCGTCGATATAAACCTTTGATTTCTTCGGTATAACTAAAGATAGCTTGAGCATCTTCCACTTTATAAATATATTCCAAATCGCCACCAGTCAAGAAGTTTTTTTTATCGGAAGTAATGATAACTCCAATGACCTGACTTTCAGCAACATCTTTTTGTAATTGTCGAATAATAGGCTCGAAAACACGGCTAATCTTATGGTTAATTATATTCTCTGCATCACCTTTCATATCTAAAGTCAAAGTGATAATATCGTCTGTATCTTTTCTATATTTAATCATGATTTTTTCATTTCCAATGACTACATCATTGACTATTGTTCTCGTCCTTTCAGGACTTTTATTTTAATATTATAACTTTTTCAACAATTATGCAATTAGCAAAGCACACAATCACACAATCAATTTTAAATAGTAGATAATAACACAAGGAAAATTCCGAAAATAATAATGAGTACAACGGCTGCAATCCAAAAATTATTCAAACGATACACATTATACCACAACTCCATAATATCTAACCATGACATTACAGTGTCGCCTCCTTTAACTAAACTTTCTCTTGCAATAAAAAAATATTTACTTCCGATAATTGGCGTATGTTGATTGCGATGTTTTTTTAGAATCATAAAGTCTCCATTCAAAAACACCTTATCAAATAATTCATAACGACCGCCTTCATTCAGCAACATTGTATTACTACTGTTTTCTAATGTTGACCAGCTGCCAGTTGAAATATTTCCATTAACAACACGCATATAATTTCCACCTTCGCCAAAGATATGTAATACGATATTCGTATCATCATCTCGATCACTAATCTCAACCCATCGTTTTTCAATAAAAAACTCCGTTTCGGGCAAATCTTCTCCATACGGTGCAACATCGCCCAAAATGTGTTCGATGTAATCATCCATTGTATCTAACTCCGGCAAATCCGTACTCATATTTCGAGCAAACAAATTTTGTATTCCTCCAGCCAAACCTTAGTGATTATTTTTTTAGTAATTTGTGATTAGTTCGTCTGTAACTATTCCTAATTCACTTTAATTTTTAACAAAAATAGTCATTTTCAAAGTTTAGGTTTACTTAATCAATAGAAAACCTTTAATTTCACCACTTATTTGAAAATAAAAATAGTGATTAAGTCCAAAATAGGTAATAACTAATCACTAAAATACTAATTAACTAATCACTAAATTATATGTTAGACGGTAAAGTAGTCATCGTTACAGGCGGTTCGAGAGGAATTGGCGAATCTATTGTTCGTAAAATGGTTGAAAATAATGCAGCAGTTGCATTCACATATCGTTCTTCATCAGCAAAAGCAGATGCAATTGTTGAAGAATTATCAGCAAATGGAGTAAACATTAAAGCCTATCAATCAGATGCCAGCTCTTTTGAAAGTGCAGCACAATTGATAAAAGATGTTATGAAAGACTTCGGAAAAATTGATGTCGTTGTCAATAATGCTGGAATTACTAAAGATAATTTATTGCTTCGTATGAACGAAGATCAATGGAATAGCGTCATTGATGTGAATTTGAAATCTATCTTCAACATGACGAAAAACGTACTTCGTCCGATGTTAAAAGCTCGTAAAGGGTCGATTATCAATATTTCTTCAGTTGTTGGTGTTAACGGAAATGCTGGTCAAGCAAATTACGCAGCCTCAAAAGCTGGTATCATTGGTTTCTCAAAATCAGTTGCCAAAGAGTTAGGTTCTCGAAATATTCGTAGCAACGTGATTGCACCAGGTTTCATCCAAACAGATATGACAGATGTTTTGGACGACAAAGTGAAAGATGGTTTAATGGCTTCAATTCCATTAAAGCGTTTAGGTCAAGGCGATGAAGTTGCGAACGCTGTTTTGTTCTTAGCTTCTGATTTGTCAAGTTATATTACTGGACAGACATTGAGTGTTTGTGGTGGAATGTCGATGTAAACGGCAGACGGTTTACGGCTTACGAGTCCTCGGAAGCCGTCAATCGTCAACCGTTTTAAAACTTATCCAAACCATATCTTATTCCCACATTCAAATAATGAAATTCTCCTTGAATTTCTCCTCCAACACCATCACGATGATAAACTATAACCTCTGGCAATACATCTTGAGGGGAAAAATAGAAATCCGCAAATAAAGAAATCGAGCGATTCTTTAATCTATCAAATGAAAAACCTGCCATAATACCTGAATTAGTAAAAGAAGAACCTTCAAATAAATCAAATCTTCCTATATCATTTCCTATACTAACTCCTGAACCTGAATGATAATGCTCTATTATGGTGGAATAATGGTTATATGAAAAAAAGTATCCTAAACGTGGCTTAAACAATAAAGTTTCTGAAATCGGATGATTATAAATAACTGATAATACTAAATCAGTCGATAAATATTCATATTTAAACCGAGCTATACTTAGTTCTTCTTGATTCTTTTCTTTAGAAGCTATACCGATATATTTTATATAAAAATTAGCTTGAACTTGTCCCGAAAATCGACCAAATGAAATTGGTTCGTACTTGAAATGTAAATGTGGTGATAAATAATTATCGTTTTCGTAAATTGAATTTTCTTCGGTTGTTGGAACAAAAATACTTTGACTTGCTCCTAAACCAACAGTAAATTTACTTTGAGCATTCATAAGACTAAGCGAAAAGATGACAAAAACGGTACTTAAAACGAATTTTTGCATGATTGAATTTTTTAATTAAAAATGATGTTTCCGAAAAAATAGATGTTTTGCTTCAAAAGAAGAACGTTTTATAAACCTATTTGCTGTCTTGATTCAATCAAAAAAAATCATTGCCTTTGCAGTATAAAATTGATAGCCACAAATGCACAAATTATTGAAGAATAACCTATAAAAAACACTATTTTGTTCATGCATTTCTGGCAAAAAGCACATTAATTTATTAGCGAAACAGGAATAAGTAAAGATAAATATATGCAAATACTTAAAATCAAATCGTTAACCACATTTGATGCATTCCTCGTTTATCTGACAATAATCTTTCGTAAGGTAAAATTACATGAGAGCCGATTTGAAAACCCATTTTCTCATAAAACGAAACCGCATTAGGTTGTGTGTTCATCGCTTCTAACCAGAGTATTTCATCACCAACTATTTCAGTTTGTACTTTCGTCCAATTTATTAATGCTTTACCAATTCCTTGTCGAATGACTTTAGGATTCAAATAAATTCGATGCAGTTTTGTTGCTTTTAAGTTAGGGAATTTTGGATAAACACAATGATATAAAATCCGTAAAATCCCAATAGCTTCACCATCAAAATTTACAAAGTAAAAAACGGTATTAGCTTCATTCAATTCTTGCTGAATATTTGTTGGATTATACAACATATTGATATACCAACTACCATTATCTTTCCATAGATATTTATATACTTTAGGATAAATATCTTTCATTAAATCATGTAATTTATCGCAATCATCTAATGTAATTGGTTGTAAAGTTATTCTATTTGTTATTGTTATAATTTCCATTTGATAAAGGTATTTGGTTGTTTGACAATTTTTGCCATTAACGGCTGTCTTTAACTGCTGTCTTTGTTTGAAATTGTTTACGGCAGCTAAAGACAGCCGCTACGTAAAACGATAATTTTTGCTTTTGGCAAAAATTGTCAACGAACTAAGATATTTTAACAAAATCTGTAAAAATACTAATTTTTAGTCGTCACCACAGTCGTCATCAAAAAGTCATCGAATACGCCTTTTGGCAATACTTCATCCGAGCGAAAAACGACATTTGGAATACCAGTCCAAAACGCTGCAATTCCACCTAATTTTAAATCATTATAATTATTAAATTCAATGGTTTTGATATTTTCTCGTTTATAATATTTGATTAATTTTCGAAGTTTCAACGGATTCAAAAAACTCCAAGATGATGAATTTTGTAAATGTTTTGGTAAACCATTTACTGTTTTTGTTGCCGTTTTTTCTTTTATAATTTGCTGATATTTAGCATAATACATCAAATATTTTCCTGCACCAAACAAACAAATTACGAAACCATGAAAACCATGTAAAAAACCCAACCGAAAAAAGTACAAACCAATAAATTTAAAAAATCCCTTTATTAAACTCGACCAAAATTTAGGTGTTTTTCCACGCTTCAATCGCTCGACCACACTTAATTTATTATACTTATTTTGTCGCTGAAAATAATCAAAAATCGAATCAAAGGAATAATGTAACAAATCACCTTTTAGTTGACCAATTTTTACATTTTCCTTCACTTCCAATACTTCATGCACCGCTTTTCCAACCCAAACAGCCGATGATTTTTCCCACAATCTGATTTTTCTATCTGGATACCAACCAGCATATCGAACCCAAGTTCCTGCAAAATTCGTTAAGCGATTTAAGCGATAAGCTTTGAGTTTTGGATTTTTTTTAATTTCTAAAATGGATTGAATTAACGATTCTGACAAAATCTCATCAGCATCCAAAGACAAGATATAATCGCCGTTTGCTTTTGAGTTTCCCCAGTTTTTTTGCTCACCATAACCTTCAAATTGATGCTGAAAAAATTGGACTTTATCGTATTTTTCTACGATTTGTTGAGTTGTATCTGTTGAGTAAGAGTCAACGATAATGATTTCGTCTGCAACCAATTTAGCAGCATCTAAACATCGAGCGATGTTTGAGGATTCATTATACGTAATTATGACAACGGATATTTTCATCTTCACAAAATTACTCTAAACTTATTATAAAATAACGCTTTATCTACATTATCCGCCAAACCCGAAACTTGTCCATCGCCTAATTCCATAATTATCCAATCACCATTTTTTTGCTTCGCAATATCCATTGTAAAAAAGTTAGATTTGATATTTTGAATCACCGATTTGAATGACTTTTGAGGCAGAAAATCATTTTGTCCAAGTATTTAAATAAGATTTTTTACATTAGTTTATTCCACCTTTATCAGAAAAATATAAGGAAATAACTTTGACGGAGAATGAGGATTATTTTAGTTCATGTAAAGTAATACCAAAGTCCTTACTCCATTTTGAATCATCAGGAAGTTGAATTAACGCACTATCTTTTTTGTTCAACAAGTGTTTTATCCAGTCGTTTTTTCGATACTGTTCTCGTCCTTGATTGATTGCAATAAATTCTTCAAATTCCTTTTCATATTCATCATAAACAAAAACAAAATCTCTAATTTCATCACCATAAAAACGCCAAGTAATATATTGATTTTTTCTATGAGTTTGCATACCAAAATAACCACAACCTCTATCGGCACAAATACCACAACCAAATAATTGAATATCATGATTTTCTTCTTCAATAATTTCTTGAATATTTTGTGATTCATGCATATTGAGTGTTTCCATAAACTCTAAATCAAGTTCGTTGCCTAAAAGTCGATGAATAAGTATTTTGAACCAAGAATAATATTCATTAATAAAATTAATAAGTAACATATTAATATTTCCACCAGCTTTATCTAAGCTACCGTTTCCATTACAAACATCTTCATTCCACCAAGTTGTAAAGCACTTTCCATTGATGAAGTATTTTGGGAAAATTTCATATGCTTGATATTCGTAGTAAAAATCAAGTAAAGGTTGATGTTTAGGTTTTTCTGCTTCAAAAATATAAGTTGAATCTATATAGTTTTTTTGCTTTACATTAATGCAGTTGAATGCTTGCCAACGAATTTCAAATTTGTCAATTCCCGAAAGTGTTTCTTCCATTGTATTAATCTTAGAAATGAATTAAATTAAACTTTTGTAAAAATCAATACGATTCGCATTATCCGCCAAACCCGAAACTTGTCCATCGCCTAATTCCATAATTATCCAATCACCATTTTTTTGCTTCGCAATATCCATTGTGAAAAAATTGCTTTTGATATTTTTAATAATAGGTTGGAACGTTTCAATATTTGGTTCAACATTCTCATAATCGCCTTCGTCCCAATATTTGAATGTTTGAATGATTTCGCCATTTTTGATAAATAATCGAAACTCTTTTGTCAAAGGCATTCCACTTTTAGAATGTGTCGTCAAGGCTTCCAACTCGACAAATTCTCGAAAAACCAAACCTTCATTCAAATCCACATCTTGCAACTCAATAAATCGTTTAACCACTTTTTCGACCTGTTTCAAGTCATTTGCATTCGGAATAAAACAGGCTTCCGCCCAATAATGCTTTTGTGACTTGACATAATCTTTAACGATAATCGACTGATTTTCAAAAGGTTTTAATAATTCTTCAAAATTATTAATATTAAATTCCGTCGTCAATTTTTGAAAAGTCGATTTCGGTGTAAACGCTCGAATCGTGTCATAACTTTCGGGTAAATAATGACAAAAACGATATTCCGACACCTTATTTATCAAGTGAATATTTTTATGCCGCAAACCATTATACAACAACTCATATTGTTCAGGTCGCAACATCCAGCCACGATAAATCGCTTCCACTTTTTCACCAAAACGATTAAATACACGCTTCAACGCCAAATCCACATTTTCCTTTTTCAAGGCTTCAAAACTGATTAACGATACCGAAAAACCAGCCGCTTTTGCCGCTTCATATTCTTCTCGATACATATAATCGACTTCTTTGTGGCTAAATCCACTATCACAGAAAATGATTCTCATGGTTTGTTTGATTAAAAATATTCAGGTAATTCAATATTAATATTACAAGATTCAGTTACTTTTAAAAATCAAATTTAATCCTTTATTTTGTGGATATTATCACCATAAATTAAAACCCTTAAATCATGATACGTTTTATTTTTCCTGTAATTGTCATCGTCATTGTTTACTTTATTGTAAAACTTATTTTCAAGTTAATTCAAAAAAAACAATGTTCTGGCTGCAATGGTAAAGGTTATTGGCTCGAAACTCGTGGAGATCGTGTACATTGCAAAGATTGCGATGGAACAGGTTTTAGTTAGTAAGTAGTATTCAGTTCGCTGTAATCAGTGATGTAACCTATTTGAAAATCAATTTTTTACATCAAGATAATTTGGGCAAATTACTTATAGAAATTGAAATTAAAAACCGTCATTCTGTTTAGGTTTTAGAATGACGGTTTTTAGTTTAACCCATTCGATTATCTTTAATTCGAGAGATGAAAATTTCTGTATCTCCAACCAAATAAATAATTGAAACTTGTTTCGAAACAACTGCTTTGTGAGCATTTAACTTTTCAGAAAAAGGATAAATTTGAGGAAATCTCTGTATTCGTAATATTGCTTTTTCAACTTTTTCTAATAATCTTAATGCAGAATTTCTTCCATAACTTTGTTCTACGAAAGTTAGGGTTTCAGCATAATCTTCTCTTGCTTTTTTTGTCCACTTAATTGTCCAACTCATTACTGAAATTTTTGTCTGAATTCACTCATAACTTCCTCATGAGAATAAACATCACCATTTTCAATATCTTGTTTTGATTGTTGAATAATCGTTTTATCCTTATCATTCAATTCATCATAAAAATCCTCTGAGCTATTATCCTTTTTTAAAGCATCTTTAATAGCATCAATAAGTTTTTGATTATTATTTTTGAATAACAATTCCATTACTTCATACTTTGAAGTTAAAATTTTCATATCTACTGCTGACATAATCAATTGTTTTTTTCAAGTATAACGAATTTATAAGATAATCGTTTCATTACATTTTCATTTTTTAGAAACTTCAAGTTTTAGCGTTGATTCTTAACAGTTTAGGAGATTCCTGCCGCAGTTTACCCCGAAACCTCGTAGGTCGGAATGACGAAAGAGTCTAAAGGAAAATCCGTGTAATCTGTGAAAATTCGTGTCAAAATCACTCCGACAACAACCGCAACAAAACACCATTTGTCCAACCAAAACCATCTTGAACAGGATATTCGCCGCCGCCAGTTTCCAAATCAATATCGACGACGTTGTATTTTTCTAACATCTTACCAGTCGATTTATAGATTTTCGTATTCAACGCAACCCAACGTTCTTTGATGATGTCGGCTAAGTCATTGTAACCATAATTGCGTAAACCTTGAATCGTAATCCATTGCAACGGTGCCCAACCGTTTGGTGCATCCCATTGTTGTTCTGTGACTAAGGTTGTAGAAATCACGCCACCAGCTTTTATAAATTCTCGTTTGATTTTATTGGCAACTTGTTCTGCTTGTTCGCTTGTCGCAATATTGAAAAATAGCGGAAACATCGCTGCTAAAGAATAGACATCTTTATGTTCTTTTTTGACAAAATCGTAATCCATAAAGAAACCGTTTTCCTCATTCCAAAAGTATTCTAAAATCAAGTTTTTACGGATATTCGCTTTGCTGTCGTATTGTCTGCGTTTGCCAGTATTTCCTGCTTGTCGGTTGGCTTTCGCCAATGTCGTTTCCAAAAAGTACAACAAACAGTTCAAATCAACAGGCATAATTTCAGAGGCATGAATAGTCGATAAATCCTGAACATCTCTCAACCAACGACTTGAAAAATCCCAACCAGATTCACAAGCTGCTCGTAAATCACGGAACAGTTGTTTTGGTTCTCGGTCGGTTGCTTCGGCAGTTTCGAGGTCATTGATATACATTTCCGGTCGAGGTGTATCGAAATTGTCCCAATAGCGATTCAAAACACCATTATTGACTCTGACGACTCGACTTAATGCTTTCTTATTTCTGGATAAATCGTGTTGTTCATTCATCCAAAAAGCATATTCTTTTTCTAATGGAATTAAGTATTTTGCATAAATTGCATCGCCTAATTGTTCGGCTAAAATGCTAACCATCAAAGCAAAAAAAGGAGGTTGAGAACGACCGATAAAGTAAGTTCGATTTCCGTTTGGAATGAAACCAACTTCATCAATTAAATATGCAAAGTTTTTGACCATTCCTTCTATCAAGTCGGTTCGGTTACTGACCTGCAAACCTAACATCGTGAAGTAGGAATCCCAATAATAGATTTCATTGAAACGTCCGCCAGGTACAATGTACGGATGTTGTAATGGAATGAGTGAACTGCCTTCTTTGGGTTCGTCGGCTTTGCGTTGTAGCACTTCCCAAAGTGATGCTATGTGTTCAGCTGGTGATTTTGAAGTATCACTCTCAAATCCTGACTCACCAGCTTGAGGAAAGTCAAAATGCTGTTTGGCGAAAGCCAATAAATTAAAATCAGTTTTATTTTTTTTATTGGCGTAAGCCTCTAAAATAACTTCTGGTTCGCTTTTCGGTGTTGCGTCTGCGATTGCTTTGGCGTCTGACCAAAGACCACTTTTGTTCATATCTATAAATAGCACTCCGAATATTTGTTCAGGTGTTTGCATAAAAAACGGTTGATGGTTGACGGTTGACGGACGCTTCGCTTGACGGAACATTCAACGACAACCAATTTTTATTAAAAATTTGAATTAGCTTTTTTTTAAAATTCCAACTTGTAATAAGTAAGTTAAAATTAGCAATAGATTGACAAGTATAATATCAATTGCTTGTAATCCCAAAATTTAACTAATTCTTTTCGTAACTTGCAGCGTTTTTTGAAAAAGGGGTTTAAAATTAGAATTTTTTGCTTAATTTTTTTAAAACCTCATTTAGGAAAAGTATGATTGTAGAAGCATGGATTTGAAAAATCAAATAGATACAAATAGATTACCTCAACACATTGCTGTAATTATGGATGGTAATGGAAGATGGGCAAAACAAAAAGGAAGACCTCGTGTGTTTGGGCATCGAAATGGCGTGAAGTCTGTACGTGAAGTAACAGAAGCTGCAGCAGAATTAGGTGTCGAATATTTGACTTTATATGCGTTTTCGACTGAAAACTGGGGAAGACCAAAATTTGAAGTTAATGCTTTGATGACACTTTTGGTGAATACCATTCGTAATGAAATCAAAACATTGATGGAAAATGATGTCAAATTGAATGCGATTGGCCAATTAAAAGATTTGCCAAAACAATGCTACAAAGAATTGTTAGAAGCTATCGAGAAGACAAAGAATAATAAACGTATGACGCTAACTCTGGCGTTGAACTATAGTGCAAAATGGGAAATCATAGAAGCCGTAAAGTCTATTGCTTCTGATGTAAAGAATGGTGATTTGGAGGTACAAGATATTGAAAATCAACATTTTGACAATGCTTTGAGTACGGCAGGTTTTCCTGATCCTGAATTGATGATTCGTACAAGTGGCGAAAGTCGAATTAGTAATTTTTTACTTTGGCAATTAGCTTACGCTGAATTATATTTTACACCGGTTTTCTGGCCGGATTTTCATAGAGAACAGTTTTATGAAGCGATTCTAAATTTTCAAAATAGAGAACGTCGTTTTGGTAAAACAGGTGAGCAAATTAAGGCTTCATAAGCATTTTGATAGAAGGCATTTTTGAAGTGCCTTCTATCTTGTGTTACGATTTATATTTATATTAAAAAAATAAAATTTTAGCAGCGAACGGAAAAAAAAAGCCGTTCAGTAACTTTAAAATAGGGAAAAGGCATATTTTATAATGGACAATTGAAAATGGATAATTGATAATGAAGTTTTTAAAATTATCAATTATCTATTGCACATTATCAATTAATAACCTGCCTGATAAAAATTAAATAGATACATGAAACGAGTACTTTTGAGTGTCATCTTTCTGACAACTATCATCACTGTTGGCTTTGCCCAAAAACCTACGGTTGATTACACCGCAGATAATGAATTTGAGATTGGAGGAATTGCAGTTGTAGGAAATGAAAATACAGATGAGAATGCTATCATCGCAATTTCTGGGTTGACTGTTGGTAAAACAATAAAAGTCCCTGGGCAGGATGTTTCTAAAGCAATCAAGTCGTTGTGGCGTTTGCGTTTGTTTGTAGATGTTAATATCGTGATTAGTAAACGAATCGAGGATGTTGTGTTTTTGGAAATTAGAGTCAAAGAACGACCTAAGCTTTCTCGGTATTCTTACAAAACCATTAAAAAATCTTTTCATGATGATTTGAATACAGAAGTCGATAGATATTTGCTTAAAGGTGCGATTGTAACTGAAAGTATAAAATTAAATGCAGTTAATGCTATCAATGGTTTTTTTATTGCGAAAGGTTATTTAGATGTTAAGACAACGGTAGAAGAAGTTCCTGATTCTTTATTTCAGAATAGTATTCGGTTAATATTTGATGTAGATAGAGGCGATAGAGTGAAAATTGGTGATATTATCTTTGAAGGAAATGATAATATTATTGATAGAAAGTTGCGTAAGCAAATGGAAAATACATCTTGGAAAAAGAAAATTTTCTCTTCTTCTAAGTTAGTAGAAATAGACTACGAAACGGATAAAAAAACTTTGATTGGGTATTATAATTCATTAGGTTATCGTGATGCAAAAATTGTACGTGATAGTGTTTATCGTGATGAGGCAGGCAAAGATATGATTTTGGAAATCACGATTGAGGAAGGTAATCAATATGTATTTAGAGATATTACCTGGAAAGGTAATTCAATCTATACTGATGAAAGATTGACACAGTTGTTGGGTATTTCTAAAGGTGATATTTATAATGCAGGATTATTGGATCAGCGATTACAATTTAGTGAGGATAGTCGTGATATTAGTTCGCAATACATGGATAATGGTTACTTGTTTTTTCAAGTGAATCCAACAGAATTGTCGATTACAAATGATTCTGTTGATTTAGAAATTCGTATCTATGAAGGGCCTCAAGCAACGATTAGCGGTGTATCAATTACAGGTAACGATAGAACGCATGAAGAAGTGATTCGTCGTGAATTGAGAACAAAACCTGGACAGAAATTCAGTCGTTCGGATATTATTCGTTCTCAACGTCAAATTATCAACTTGGGTTATTTTGATGCGGAGCAGTTGGGTATTAATACACCAGTGAATCCACAAAATGGAACGGTTGAAATTGATTATTCTGTAGTTGAAAAATCATCAGATCAGTTAGAATTATCAGCCGGTTGGGGCGGACTTGGTCGAGGTGTAATCGGTACATTAGGGGTAACATTCAATAATTTCTCACTTCGTAATTTAAGTAAAAAAGAGACTTGGAGTCCGTTACCTCAAGGTGATGGTCAACGTTTGTCACTTCGTGGTCAAACGAATGGTCAGTTTTATCAAGCTTATAATTTTTCATTTACAGAACCTTGGTTAGGTGGTAAGAAGCCAAATTCATTTACACTTGCAGCTTATCATACTCGTTTCTTTAACGGACAAATTTTGGTTGATGGAGCATTTGAGGATCGTTCTTTAGCGATTACAGGTGGTTCGATTGGTATTGGTACACGATTGAAGTGGCCAGATGATTACTTTGTTTCTAATACATCAATCACTTATCAGAACATTAATGTTCAGAATCGTAATGATTTCTCTGCGGATGGTGTTCCTATTACAAAAGGGAGTTTTAATAATTTAGCGATTAATCAAACTTTTTCTCGTAATTCTATTGATAATCCGATTTTCCCTCGTAATGGAGCTAAATTTACATTAGGTATTCAATCATCTATTCCTTATTCTTTATTTAGAAGTAAAGATACAGATTATGCTAATATGCCAGT
Organism: Saprospiraceae bacterium; assembly: GCA_045106825.1. Classification (GTDB taxonomy): domain Bacteria; phylum Bacteroidota; class Bacteroidia; order Chitinophagales; family Saprospiraceae; genus CAWVWD01. The sequence continues at coordinate 30,785 of JBGCFH010000305.1, forward strand.
TGATGAGAAATTTAAGTGGTTAGAATATCATAAATGGAAAGTGGCAGCAGAATGGTTTTCACCTGTATTTGATAAGTTAGTATTCCGTGGAGCGGCTAAAATTGGAATTTTAGGAACTTGGAACCCAGAAATTGGAACGATTCCGTTCGAGCGATTTGAACTTGGTGGTGATGGTATTTCTAATTTTGCAGGTATTCAAGGTAAAGATATTATTGCATTGAGAGGTTATGATGTGATGGATTTACAAGCTAATGTTGAGAATAACCAAAGTGGTGCAGCAGCTTATAATAAGTTTACCTTAGAATTACGTTATCCAATTTCTTTGAATCCAATGTCAACGGTTTATGTATTAGGTTTCTTTGAAGGTGGTAACTCATGGAACGATGTACGAAAATATAATCCATTTGATTTGAATCGTGCAGCGGGAATGGGACTTCGTGTATTCTTACCGATGTTCGGTACTTTAGGATTTGATTATGGTATTGGATTTGATAAAGATTTGGGAGCAGATGCAGGTTTGACTGAATATGGTAAGTTTAATATTATTCTTGGATTTGAACCAGAATAGACTTATATTATAATTAATAAATAAGTGAGGTATAGATGACTTTATAGTTGTTTATACCTCATTTTTTTTGATAAATCCTAACTTGGTAAAGTCGGTAGCATAGTTGCGAGTTATGAGTTTGACGAATTGGCCGCCGAGATTTCGGGGCAGGCCACCGAGATTTCGGGGCAGGCCACCGAGATTTCGGGGCAGGTCGTGGAGATTTCGAGGCAGGTGACGGCAAGATTTCAACACAAATAACGATTTTGAAAAAGTAGAAACCTTATCGTTTACCACCCAAATTTTCAAAGAACCACTATTTTTGACGAATTGAGGTAAAATACCTAATAATAAACGGTTTAACAATTTGATAGTATTTGTCAAAATATTTTGACAAGCCTACTTTTTTGTATAAAAAAAAAGGACAAACACATATTTTGTTTGTCCCCCTAATAAAATACATTGAGATTTATTTTATTCCGTTGGTGCTAACAAAATATCGTGTTCAAAAGCATCAGTAGCTTCATTAATCTCTAAATAAAAAGCACTAACATGATTCTTATAATCGTTGTTATAAATCTTAACAGCGTAAGCTTTTTCGGAAGGTAAAGATATAGCGTACCAACCTTTATCTGTACTTTTTATATTCCAAGTTTTACCTTGTCGATACAAAACAATTTCTGTTTCAATCGGTTGTTTAGTAATAGCGTCGAGGACACGACCTTCGATAGTTCTTTGTGTCTTGTCTGATGTTGTAAACGCAAATGTTATACAAATAAAGACAAATAATGATGGTAAAATTTTACTGAATTTTGTCATGTTTTGAAATACTTTAGAAATGTGTTGAATTTGAAAGGAATTACGTTGTTGTTGTTTGAATTTAAAATCCGTTCAAAATTATATTTTTTTAATCAAATATAAAATTTTTCAATGTATAAATATTTCTAAAGTTGAGTGATAGGAACACTTTTAACCTTTTTTTACCTTTTTTGTATAAGATTTAGCATTTATTAGTTCGTTTTTGCCATCATATGCTAAAGCATAGTTGAACCCTGGATGAATCGCATATGCACCATGATTGCCATTCTTATCAATTGCTAAGTAACCAATTTGGAAATTTTTGTAATCTTGTTTTCGCACAATTCTCATAATTGCTTCTTCACAAGCATCTTGTGCTGTCATTCCATTTCGCATCAATTCTACGATTAGAAAACTGCCTAACGTTTTCAAAACTGCTTCGCCAAGTCCAGTAGCACAAGCACCGCCAACTTCATTATCTACAAACAAAGCCGCACCAATAACAGGAGAATCACCAACTCGACCTCGAAGTTTATATGCCAAACCACTTGTTGTACAAGCTCCAGACATACTCCCATTTTTATCAATTGCAATTTGACTGATGGTATCATGATTTTCTATATTAATAATTGGTTCGTATTGAGCTTTTTCTAACCATTTTTTCCAAGCTTTTTCTGATTTTTCAGTTAATAGCTTTTCTTGTTTAAATCCTTGACTAATAGCAAACTGTAAAGCACCTTGACCTGCTAACATGACATGAGGTGTTTCTTCCATTACTTTTCGAGCAACTGAAATCGGATGTACAATATTCTCCAAGAAACAAACAGAACCAGCATTACCATTTTCATCCATGATACAAGCATCCAAAGTGACGTGTCCATCTCTATCGGGTAAACCTCCGATTCCTACGGAAAGTCCATCAGCGTCAGCTTCTGCCGTTTTTACACCAGCTTCGACAGCATCTAAAGCCCTTCCACCATTATTGAGAATTTTCATTGCTTCTTCATTGGAAATGATTCCATGTTTCCAAGTTGATATACTAATTGGATGTTTCACAGGTTCAGATTCAATGGACTTTTGTTCTGTATTACAGCCTGTAGCTACTGCAACGCTTCCTAAAACAGAAGTTTGGATAAACTTTCTTCTTGATAGTGGCATAGATAGTTGAATTATCAAATATGAATTATTTAGATATGTCTTGATTTATAACAAAGTTAGAATTATTATCTAAAGCATTAAAAAAATTATTCTTGTTGTTGTAATTTTTTTAAGGTTTTCAGAATAGACTTAAAATTTTTTTGAACACTATTATAAGTGTGCTTTTCTGAAATGTCGGTTACTTGAGTAATAATATTAGTGAGTTGAGTTTCATTGAGATAGTTAATAACATCAACCATCCAGGTTGTGATTTCTGTAGAAAATTCTTCTATGTCTTTTTGATTATATTGTTTGTAATCATTATTGATAATGTTAAAATAATCTTCCATTGTCGTTTCAACTCCTGCAATCAATTTATCATGCATTAAGTCTAAGTCACTGTTTCTCATATTCCGACCAGACATCATCGTTTGTAATTCATTAATAATCTCAATGGAATATTCCGTAGATTTTGCGGAAACGGCTAATAAAGAAAGGACTTCAGCACCGAATCGTTGTTCTTTTTCATTCGGTTCATAATAAAGGTTTAAAAATTGATTTAGACCATTGAGAATTTCATCATGTTCTCGGAGTCGTTCTTGTAACGATTCAGATTTGTCAGTAATAATCTCGAAATTTTCTATGTTGGTCATTCGTTCAAACAAGATTTTTGAATAGTCGCTATTTTTACGTGGCAAACTCCACTTATCAATGTTATAAAACTTTTTTATAGCCTTGACAGCTCTTTTATATTCTGAACCATTCCAGATTTTTTCGGGCTTAGGCATTCCTAATTCTTGATACTGTTCAGGATAAAGTGAGTTGTCAGGATAAGGTAAAACAGTATTTTCTGTAATTGATGTTGTTATCGTTAAACTAAAAAATAATAAGAATATCGTTTTCATTTTCTTAGAATGTTATTTAAAAAATTCTATTTTTGACCACTTCACTCTTTGAATTTATACCACAAATAATGAAGCGGTCGAAAATCGGAATTACATCCAAAGATGTTTAAACAACTGCCAGATTTGATCTTTCTTAGGTGGTTTTGCAGTTATTTTTACAGTCACTTTTTTTACAGGATGTTCAAATTCTAAACTTCTACTATGTAAATTAATAGAAGCATCTCGATTTTTATTATTTGCACCATACTTGATATCACCTCGAATCGGACAATTGATTCGAGATAATTGTACTCGAATCTGATGTGGACGACCAGTGATTGGTTTTACCTCAATCAAATGATGGCTTTTTAAACTTGACAGCAATTCATAATCCAATTCAGATTTTTTTGCCGATTTATTTCGATTTTGACTTTGATATGCTTTTGTGACATTTCGAGTTTTATCCTTAAAAAGATAATGTGTCAAATGTCCAGACAACGGTTCGGGTCGTTCATCGGTAACTGCCCAATATACTTTTTTAACTTCTCTTTTTTGAAATAATTCATTAAGTCGTGTTAAGCCTTTTGTTGTTCTTGCAAAAATCACAACACCACTTACAGGTCGATCAATTCGATGTACAACACCCAGAAAAACATCACCTGGTTTTTTGTATTTTTTCTTAATATATTCTTTCACCATTTCACTCAAAGGCAAATCACCAGTTTGGTCACCTTGTACCAAATAACCAGCAGGTTTATTGACCGCTATGTAGTGATTATCTTCGTATATTATGTTTAAGCTTTCCTTTTTATATTTTTTCATAGTTGTACTTACTAAAAAAGGAGATGTTCTAAAACATCTCCTTTTACTAAAAGATATTGAACATCAATTATTAATAAATAAGATTAATAATTAATATTTAATACTTAATATTTATTTTAACGTCTTTTATTACGTTTATTACGTTTGTTGTTTTTTCGTGAAGGACGACGACGCAATCCACTTCTTTGAGGAGCACCTCCGCCACCAAACATTCCGCTTTGCGACATAGAGAACATCATTTTTTTCATTTGTTCAAACTGACGAATGAACTGATTCACTTCCAATAATGAACGACCAGCACCATTTGCAATACGACGTTTGCGGCTACCATTCAATAAGTCTGGATTTGCACGTTCATCAGGTGTCATTGATTGAATCATTGCCTCAATATGCTTGAACGAATCATTGTCAATATCAATATCTTTCAAGGCTTTACCAATACCTGGCATCATTCCTAAAAGATTTTTGATATTACCCATTTTTTTGATTTGATTCAATTGAGATAAGAAATCATCGAAGTCAAACTTGTTTTTCTTGATTTTCTTTTCTAATCGTTTCGCCTCTTTTTCATCAATTGCATCTTGAGCTTTCTCTACCAACGATACAATATCTCCCATTCCCAAAATTCTCGTAGCCATACGATCAGGATGAAAAATATCTAATGTATCTAACTTTTCTCCTTGAGATATAAATTTGATTGGTTTTCCAACCGTATATTTGATAGACAATGCAGCACCGCCACGAGTATCTCCATCCAACTTTGTCAATACAACACCATCAAAATCCAGTCTATCATTGAAGGCTTTTGCTGTATTTACAGCATCTTGACCAGTCATTGCATCGACGACGAAAAGCGTTTCTGTTGGATTGATGGCATCACGAATATTTTTGATTTCAACCATCATCTCTTCATCAACTGCCAAACGACCAGCTGTATCGACAATGACTAAATCAAATGTATTTTGTTGAGCATATTTAATGGCGTTTTGTGCAATCTCAACTGGGTTTTTATTACCAACTTCTTTATAAACTTCAACCTTAATTTGTTCACCTAAAGTAGAAAGTTGCTCAATGGCAGCAGGACGATAAACATCACAAGCCGTCATCAATACTCGTTTTCTCTTTTTAGTTTTAAGAAATCTTGCCAATTTACCCGAAAAAGTCGTCTTACCCGAACCTTGTAAACCTGCTACTAAAACGATTCCTGGTTTACCATCAACATTAGCCTCAACGGCTTCTGAACCCATCAATTCGACTAACTCATCGTGAACGATTTTGACCATTTGTTCACCAGGTTTCACCGCATTCAAAACACCAGCACCAAGTGCTTTCTCTTTGATTTTGTTGGTGAAATCTTTTGCAATCTTATAGTTTACATCGGCATCAACTAATGCACGACGAATTTGTTTTACAGAAGATGCAATATTCAATTCTGTAATCTTATGCTCTCCTTTCAGTACCTGAAACGCACCTTCTAATCTATCTGTTAAATTATCAAACATCGAGTAACTATCTTTTTATTATTTCTAAAGTCATTGATATGACTTAGTTTTCGTAGAAAAAACGATTATTGTTGCAATTAGTTTTAGTGAAATTTAGAATTTCTAAAAAAACATTCATTTAAAATAATTGCAAATATAAGGATTTCAAAATGAATTTGGAAGTTAAGTTTTATTTTATGCACGGAAGACGTTTTCAAAATGTTTTCCAAGTGTTTAGAAATCACTCTTTTATATTCGTAAACATCCAGTTGCCTTCCACATCTATATAATGACCTTTAGGGAAAACAGTCAAAAATTGTTCTCTGAAAAATATCGTACTACTTTTTTTATCTTTTTTGGTTTGTGCCAAACGATTATATAATACGATTCCATTTTTTGTTAATAATAATTTTACAGATTCTAAAAAACTTTGCTGTTGAAAATCATCAGGAATGACATCATCTAAGAATATATCGACACAAATCAAATCAAAACGTTCCTGACATATTTCGACGAAAGTCAACGCATTGGTAGAAATAATATCAATCGGTGATTTTAATTCATTGGTCACATATTTATCGGCTAAATAAATAACGTATTCATCTATTTCAACACCGACATATTTATAGTTTTTCTTAAAATTATTTTCTAACATCAACGGAATACTTCCTAAGCCAAAACCCAAAATTAAGACATTATTGATTTTATATTTATCTAAATCAATGCTTTCAAACGCTCGATAATAATTGGAATACAAATCGCCAAATGAATAAATCGCATTTTGTGTAGAAAGTTGATAACGACCTTGACTATATGAAACGTGCAAACTGCCATTAATATCACTGGCGATACTTTCCATATGAAATTCATAAATATAACTCAATATTTTTTTCCAAAAAGGTTGTCGCATTTTAGTAGTTGGTAATTAGTTGATTATTATTCAGCTATAATATGACTTCTACAAAGGTAAAAATACCATAAAACTTTATTTACTTTTGTAGCAAATTAAAAATATTGATTAGAAATTTTAAAATTTGAATTATAATCTTTTATGCGATATGTAAAGGCGTTATTGTGTGTATTTGGATGGACGATTTTGCAGGTAAATGCACAGGTTGATAATGTGAATTTTGATAAGCTAACTTCTAATTTAGGTTTGTCAAATAACACCGTTTATTCTATTCTTGAAGATGAACTGGGTTTTGTTTGGATTGGAACAAAAAGTGGCTTGAATCGCTACGATGGTTATAATTTTAAAACCTTTCCGATTCCTACTATTAATAATGAAAACTCAACAAATCCAACCGTTTTTTCACTTTTAATAGATGACAATAACTTGATTTGGATTGGTTTGAAAGATGCTGGTTTAATTGTTTATGATAAAGAAAATAACACTTTTCAACGCTTCCCTTTTGATAATAATTCAACGGTAGATTGGACGACAATCACAGTAAAATCCATTTATAAAGATAGTCGAAATTGGCTTTGGATTGGTACTTTTGGTGGTGGAACGATTGTTTTAGATGACAATCGACAAGTGATTTTTCATTTTTGTACGTATTGTAATGCGGAAAAAAATGAGCGATTGAGCAACGATTTTGTCTTTGATTTCGAGGAAGATGAATTGAGTAATATTTATATCGCAACGGCTGGAAAAGGCTTGAATGTTTTTAAATTTAAGACAAAAAGTATCGAAACAATTCATGCAACGGATAAGGAAGATTTGAATAGTTACAGTAAAACGCTTTGCTTAGATGATTCAAAAACGCTCTGGATTGGAACGGAAGGAAACGGCTTGTATGCTTTTGATTTGGAAGAACGAGAATGGAATATTTATCGAACAAATTCAACTCAAAATAGTATTAGTAGCAATATTATTACCAATATTCAATTAGATGAAAATGGTCAACTTTGGCTCGCAACGGATGGCGGCGGATTGAATCAATTTAATCAAGAAACTAAGCAATTTCAACGGTTTCAATATACTGCGACGCAACCAAATTCTTTGAATACAGATGCATTATACAATTTACATTTTGATAAATCTGACAATCTTTGGATAGGAACATTTAATGGAGGCGTGAATATTTTGAAGGCGATTCAAGCACCTTTTTATACAAATCGACAATATGATTTAGAAAAAAAACAAGATTTGCGTTCTGTTTTGACGGTTCAAGAAGATGAAAATGGTCGAGTTTGGTTAGGAACTGATGGTGGCGGAATTTTTTATTTTGATATAAATAAAGACAATTTAGTTTTAAAAAATGCTACCGAATTATTACGTCAAGGTTCGTTTAATGATGTGATTACTTGCATTGAAACAAATGGAAATAAAGGGTTTTGGTATGGTTCGTTTGCGAATGGTCTGAATTATTTTGATTATAAAACGAAAACAATTCAACGTTTTGTCCATGATGATAATAATTCTAAAAGTCTGATACATAATAATGTGTGGGATTTGGAAATGGATAAAACTGGTGGTTTGTGGATTGGCACTTTAGGTGGCGGAATCGACTATTTGCCGAAAGGCGAAACGACATTCCAGCATTTCGGAAATTTTAATAATCAATTGACTGATATACAAATTATTGATATTTTATTAGATGAAAATAATCAATATTTATGGATTGCAACAGAAAGCAAAGGCTTGAATCGATTAAATATTAAAACAAAAAAAGTTCAACAATTTCAAGCGAATACAAACGCTAAAAACACGATACGAAGTAATAATATACAAGCACTTTTTGAAGATAAAAAGAATATTTGGGTAATTACAGAGGTTGGTTTGGATAAAATCAGTCTGAAAAACGATTCAATAACGCCACTAAATTTTAATTATAAATTTTCTGTTGGAACGATAAACAGCATTGAAGAAGATGAGCAAGGTTTTTTGTGGTTATCGACTTCTACTGGCATTCATCGTCTAAATCCTAAAGACCATACGATTATTGAATTTGGCATTGAAAAAGCATTAGAAAACAATATTTTTAATCCAAAAGCTGCGTTGGAATTGAGTGATGGACGAATCGTTTTTGGTGGTGTGAATGGTTTTTCTGTGGTCGAACCGAAACTGTTGTCACTAAACGAAAATATTGCGATTCCTGTATTTACGGATTTTAAATTGTTAAACGAATCGGTCAAAATTGGTAAACATGATGGACGAATGATTCTAAATAAAAACCTAAACGCCAAAAATGCCGAAATACGTTTGTCTTACAAGGATAGAAGTATCACTTTTGAGTTTAGTACGACAGAGTTTACAAATCCAAATCGCAATAAATTTGCGTATAAATTAATCGGTTTTGACAAAAAATGGAACTATGTTGATGCAAATCAACGAAGTATTTTTTACTCAAGTTTGAATGGTGGAAAGTATCAATTACAAATCAAATCCGCAAATAGTAGCGGAATTTGGAATGACGAAATTCGTACCATTGATATTATCGTAAAACCACCTTTTTGGGAAACAACTTGGTTTATTTTGATGTCTATTATTGTCATAATTAGTAGTATTCTGTGGATTTACCGTTTCTTATTGAATCGTCAAAAGGAAGTTTATGAACGTCAAGTTTTGGAACAAGAACAGGAATTATTAAAAAAGGAACAAGAGATTTTACAACTTCAAAATAAGAATCTTGCGGAAGAAGTCACGAACAAAAAAGCGGAATTAAACGCTTCAATTCTACAAGTTGCTCATAAAAATGAATTTTTAACGGTCTTAAAAAAGCGGATTAGAAAAATCAAATCTGATGCTGACGAAAGTGCTGCAAAACCATTGCGTTCGGTCGTTAATATTATCAATACAGAATTGCGTCAAGAAGATTATTGGGATAAATTCCAACTTATTTTTAATCAAACTTTTCAGGATTTTATTAAAAAATTAGCAACGAAACATCCAAATCTGACACAAAATGATCATCGCTTATCTTGTTTTATTAAAATGAAATTGAATAATCGAGAAATTGCATTGATTCTAAATATTACTTTAAGTGCAGTCGAACAAGCTAAATATCGTTTGAAAAAGAAAATTGATTTGGAGAAATCCAAAAGTCTGAATGAATACATCCAAAAGTTTGAAGAAATATAAATATTTTTATTTTTTATATTTTATTTCAAATTCAATCCAAAATACCTACAAAACCCATCAAATTTACCCCTTGTAGGCCGTTTGTCGAGTGCCTTTTTTTGACAAATGTAGATTTCAATCATAATTTTACGACATAATCTTGCAATGCATCTATTAATTATTTATTGCAATAATGATTCAATACAGAATTTATTTTTATGAAAATTAAAAATGATATATAAAAATTCTGTTTGTAAATTAAATCAAATTATGAAGAAGATTCTACTAAGCTTTACTTATTTATTGCTTTTGTCAAGTACCGTTTTTGGACAAGAAACCTTAATTAAAGGACTTATTCAAGACGAAAAAACGAAAGAACCATTAATTGGAGTAACTGTAATCGTTGTTGATACGGATAAAGGTGTCGTGACAGATTACGACGGGAAATTTATGATAAAAGCAAATCTGGATGACCAACTTAGCGTAAGTTATATCGGTTACAAAACACAAATAATTGAGATTAAGAATCAATCAGAATTGACGATTTTATTGAGTTCAGAAGTGTCAGAATTAGATGAAATTGTTGTGGTTGGTTATGGAACGAGAGCGAGGCGAGATATTACGAGTTCGGTAGCTTCGGTTTCGACAGAAGATATTGAGAAAAAACCTTTTGCACGATTAGAAAATGCGTTGCAAGGAAAAGCTGCTGGTGTGCAAGTGACACAATATTCAGGAAAACCTGGTAATGCGATTTCTGTTCGAGTTCGAGGTGCGACATCGCTTTCGGCAGGAAATGAACCATTATATGTACTTGATGGCGTTCCGATTTTGAATACTGAAGGTATTAATCCGGCGGATATTGCATCAATTGAAATTATGAAAGATGCGTCTGCATCTGCGATTTATGGAGCAAGAGCAGCGAACGGCGTTGTTTTGATTACAACGAAAAGGGGAGAAGCTGGTCAATCTCGAATTAGTGTGAGTTCAAATATTGGAATCAGTCAAGTGACACGAACGTTACCACTTTTGAATGGCGAACAATATGTTGACTTAATCAATGAATCGTATATAAATGCTGGACAATCTCCTGTTTTAGATGCGGCGAATTTTACAGAAAATACGGATTGGCAAGACGAAATCTTTAGAAATGCGATTACGAATGATTTGCAATTGTCATTTAGTGGCGGAAGCGAAAATACGAATTATTTTATTTCTGCTAATCGAAATGCACAAGAAGGAATCGTCTTAGGTTCTGACTTTCAGCGATTAAATTTTCGTTCTAATTTTGATACAAAATTGCGTGATGGCGTTAAAGTCGGGACAAGTATTACTGTTTCTAAAATAGATTTTAATAATGTTCCAGACAATAGTCGAGTGAATCAAGGTGGCGTTATTTTGGGTGCGTTGTCTTCTCCGCCGATTATCGGAATTTATAATGAAGATGGAACATTTACGACAAATCCATTGCAAGCTTGGGAAAATCCTGTCGCAAATATTGAAGCTCCGATTGATGTCGCTTCTACTACACGTTTGGTCGGAAATGTTTATACAGAAATAGATGTAATTGAAAATTTGAAGTTCAAATCTTCTTTTGGAACAGAAACGTATTACAATAAAAATGACTACTTTTTAGATCCTTTTTCAACACAATTCGGAAGAAGTTTGGAAGGAATTGCAACGACGAGTACGAATCGAGAATTGGTTTGGTTGTGGGAAAATACATTGAATTATAATTTAAAAAGAGGAAATCATGACTTCGATTTCTTAGGTGGAATTACCGCTCAGGAATCTGGTTACGAAGGCACTTTTGCTCGTGCAGAAGGTTTCCCAAATGCTGCAATTACAACATTGAACGCAGGAAGTCGAAAAATAGAAGCCAATTCTTTTGCATCACAATGGGCGATTTTCTCTTATTTAGGTCGAGCATCGTACAAGTTTAGTGACAAATATTTAGCGGATTTAAGTTTTCGTGCCGATGGTTCTTCCCGATTTGGAGCTGGAAATCGCTTTGCTTATTTCCCTTCATTATCTTTAGGTTGGAGATTGTCAGAAGAGGATTTTCTTAAAAATAACGAAACGATTGATGATTTAAAATTGAGGGCAAGTGCTGGGACAACAGGAAATCAAAACATAGGCGATTTTACGTCAATCGGTTTGTATAGTACAGGTTCAAACTATGTTTTTAATGATGTGATTTTACCAGGAACTCGTCCTGCTACGATTAGTAACGAAGATTTGAGATGGGAAACAACCGCACAAATTAACGCAGGTTTTGATGTTGCTTTATTTGATTTTAGAGTGAATTTGACTGGTGATTTTTATTATAAAAGAACACAAGATTTATTAATCAATGTAGATTTACCTCGCTCAACAGGCTTCGGAAGCGGTATTCAAAACTTAGGAGAAGTTGAGAATATGGGTTGGGAATTGACTGTTCGTTCTTACAATATTAGAAAAGATAAATTTACTTGGAGTACACAATTTAATATTTCTGCAAATCGCAACAAAGTGTTAGATATTGGTGGCGAAGACCAAGTGATTTTTGCTGGTGGAATCCCTGAAAGAGGTTTTTCGGTCATTGTTCAAGAAGGTTTACCGTTAGGTACTTTTTACGGTTACAAAAGTTTAGGTGTCAATCCTGATAATGGAGATATTGTTTTTGAAGATATAAACGATGATGGAATTATTAATGAAGATGATAGAACAATTATCGGTGATGCAAATCCTGATTTTATCATCGGATTGAGTAATACCTTTACTTACGGCGGATTTACGTTAGATATTTTATTACAATCAAGTATCGGAAACGATGTATTTAATGCGACTCGAATCGAAACGGAAGGAATGTTTTCTGTGAAAAATGGAAGTGCTGCGACGCTTGATCGTTGGCAAAATGCTGGTGATGTTACGAGAGTTCCGAGAGCTGTTTTTGGTGATCCTAATGAGAATAGTAGAATCAGTGACCGATTCATTGAAAATGGTTCATTTTTAAGAATTAGAAATATTACACTTTCGTATAATCTTCCTCAATCTATTGTTGAAAAAGTAAAAATTCAAGGTTTATCGTTATTTGCGAGTGGACAAAACTTATGGATTTTATCCGATTATTCAGGTTATGATCCTGAAGTTAATCGTGATGGTGGAAGTGCAATTTCACAAGGTATTGATTTTGGAACATATCCACAAGCTCGAATTATGACTGGTGGAATTAAGTTAGATTTTTAGAAAAATTGATGTGAGATGAAAGATATGAGATTTGAGATTGCTCATATCTCACATCTCGTATCTGAATAAAAAATAATGAAAAAATATATCATATTAATAATCGCTATTGCAGCAATGACAAGCTGTACCAACTTTTTGGATAGAGAACCGATTTCGGATTTAGCAGAAGAGAATTTCTTCAAAACTGGAGCAGATGCAGAATCAGCTTTGATTGCTGCTTATGACGCTTTACAGAGTGAATATTACATTTTTGACCGCTTTACGAATGGTGATGTAATTGCCGATAATTGTTATGCTGGTGGCGATAATCCCAATAATTTTCAATTAGACGAATTTACGGTCACGCCAACAAATGTAAATGTAGAACGAGATTGGGCGTATTTGTACGAAGGTATTAGTCGAGCGAATGCTGTTTTGGATAATGTTGGTGATATTGAATCGCCTGATTTGACGGTAGCAAGACGGACTGAAATTTTGGCGGAAGCCTCGTTTTTACGTGCGTATCATTATTTTCAATTGACGAACCTTTGGGGCGAAGTGCCTTTGGTTTTGAATAAAGTGAGTTCAACTGCTCCTGAAGTGGTTTTTCAGTCGAAAGTAAGTGAGGAAGCGATTTATGATGCGATTATTAGTGATTTAATTTTTGCGGAAGCAAATCTGCCATTAAATCATACGCAACGACAACAACGAGCAACAAAAGGTGCAGCAAATGCTATGTTAGCGAAAGCGTACACACATCAACCGAATCCAAATTGGGAAAAGGTGAAGGAACATACTCAAGCTGTGATTAACAGCGGAGTATATCAGTTGGTTTCAAATTATGATGACTTGTGGAATGAAACAAATGAAAATACAACCGAATCTATTTTTGAAGTACAATTTGTTGGTGGAACAAATGAAGCAAATTGGGGACCACAACTTTGGTTGCCACCTTCTTTGACGAATGACGATTGGCGAAAATTTAATACACCTTCTGTGAATTTATTGACTGCTTTTGATGACGAAAATGATGTGACGAGAAGGAATGCGTCTATTAAAATGGAAAGTGGTTTGCCGTGGCAAGATGCTGATTATCCGAGTGGAACGATTCCTTTTCCATTTAAACAACGTGCTGCAAACGGTTGGTCAAGCCCAAATAATTACATCTTATTGCGTTTGGCAGATGTGATGTTATTATTGGCGGAAGCCGAAAATGAATTAGGAAATACTGCGGCGGCTGCAACAGCTTTGAATGAAATTAGAAATCGTGTGAACTTACCAAATACAACAATTACAGCACAAGATGAGTTGCGTAACGCAATTTATAAAGAACGCCGTTTAGAATTGGCATTTGAAGGTCATCGTTGGTTTGATTTGAAACGAACGGGAACAGCACTTGATATAATGAATGCTTTGAATCGAAATTATAATGTTCAAGAATACCAATTGCTCTGGCCAATTCCTCAAGCAGAATTGGATAGAAATCCGAATTTGACACAGAATACTGGTTATTGATTTTCTAAAAGTCACCAATAAATTATTAATAAAATGACGTAATTAATGTATTTAAAAACACATAGTCACATAGTTTTTTTAAATTTTTCGTAGAAAAATTTAGTAGTCCACAGATAAAAATGGAAACTTATTTGTAGGACTACAAAACCTGTCAGGTCTAAAATACCACGATTTATTAACACAAAGAATCACACATTATGAAAAATTTATTAACAGTTGCTTTTACGATTGTAATGGTCAATCTTTATGCACAAGTGAATATAACTTTTCAAGTCGATATGACTGGACAGACAATTTCTGCTGATGGTGTTCACATCGCTGGAAGTTTGAATGGTTGGAGTACAACTGCAAATCCATTGACGCATCAAGGTGGAAATCTTTATGCTGTTACGATTGCTTTGACTGCCAATACGACTTATGAGTTTAAATATCTTAATGGAAATGCTTGGGGAACAGAGGAAGACGTTCCTTTAGCTTGTGAAAATAGCAATGAGAATCGTGCATTTGATATTGCAGATCTTGGGAGTTCGATTGATTTACCTATGTATGATTTTGGAACTTGTACGGAAACGGTTGTTCCTGTCGAATTGACTTTTTTTAGAGGAAAAGCACTTGAGAATAGTATCGAATTAACTTGGTAAACGGCTTCAGAGGAACAAAATCAAGGTTTTGAAATCGAAAAAAGTATAGATGGAAAACACTGGGAAACGATTGATTTTGTAGAAGGAAACGGAACAACGATTGAGGTTCAAAATTATCAATTTATTGATAAAAATCCTGTTGCAAATACCAATTACTACCGATTAAAACAAATAGATTTTGATGGTGGATTTGAATATTCTACTATCGTTTTGGTTGATTTTAAAATAGATTTTAATAATAATTTGATTCAAATTTTTCCAAATCCAATTCAAGATGAATTAAATATTATCAATGCAAATGGTGAATTGATTTTATACAATTCGATTGGACAACGATTAAAACAAGTTAATATTACAGAAACTACTTTTCAACTGAATACTAATGATTTAAAAATAGGAACTTATTTTTTAATAATTAATAAAAATGATGGTTCAAGCTTTTCAAAAACTATCATTAAATAAAACGAAATTATACGATGAGAAATTTATTAACAATTATTTTAGCAGCATTTGCAGTAACTGCTTTTGCACAAGTACAGGTTACATTTCAAGTAGATATGAGTAATGAAACGGTATCTGCTGACGGTGTTCACATCGCTGGAAATTTAAATGGTTGGAGTACTGATGCCAATATGTTGACCGATCAAGGCAACGGAATTTATGCAATTACATTGGATTTAGAACCAGGAAAAGATTATGAATACAAATACTTAAACGGAAATGTTTGGGGAACAGAAGAAGCTGCTCCTGGTACTTGTACAATCGGTGGAAACAATAGAATTTTTACAGCACCGACTTCGGATATGACGATAACTGTTGTGCCTTTCAATGCTTGTTCTGCGATTGTGGAAACACAAATGGTTAAGTTTAGTGTGGATATGACAGGACAAACCGTTTCCGCTGATGGCATTCACGTAGCTGGAAATTTTCAAGCGTGGGATCCAGGAGCGACAGCAATGACTGATGCTGGCAATAATATTTATGAAGTGACTATTCCTGTATTGTCTTCGATTGGCATTATACAATATAAGTTTGTCAACGGAAATGCTTGGGGAAGCGAAGAGACACCTGGTGCTGGTTGTGGAAATGGCGATAATAATCGTCCGTATATTATTAAAGATGCTGGAAGTACAGTTGATTTACCTGTTGCAACTTTTGGAGGTTGTGCTAATCCTGTTCCGACAAAAACGGTTGTTTTTAATGTCAATTTAGCAGGTGCAACACCATCAATAGATGGCATTCATTTAGCGGGAAGTTTTCAAGGTTGGGATCCTGCGGGAACAATGATGACGGATTTAGGAAATGATGTTTATCAAGTCGTTGTCGATGTCATGGAAACGATGCCTTACATTGAATATAAGTATGTCAACGGAAATGCTTGGGGAGCAGAAGAAACCGTTCCAGCAGCTTGTAATTATAATACAAATCGTTTTGAAATTATTGAATTGTCATATACTGATACGACTTTTACACCTTTGTATGAGTTTGGAACTTGTACGGATTTAAGCGTTTCTACGAATGGTTTACAGCAAGTCACTTCGATTAGTATTGCTCCGACAATTGCCAACGAAAGCGTTTTGGTGACTTGGGAAACTTCTGTTACAGAGAAAGCAAATTTAATCGCTTATGATTTAAATGGTCGAGTTGTTTTCCAACAAAATATTAATAATTTAATGGCAAATGACAACATTCGTATTGATGTCAATAACTGGAGTTCAGGAATGTATATTATTCAATTAAGAACTGCTAATCGTCAATATAGTCAGAAGATTATTGTAGAGTAAATCTATGGATTGTTGAATAAATAAATGTACACTTTTGACTTGTCTTTTTTGCCTTTGAATTTCGTTAAAAAGCCTCACCGATGCAAAGGCATCGCCTACGTTTTTTGCCTTATCAAAGACAAAAAATACGTCGCCAAAGAATGCACATTTATTTATTCGCCAATCCTACGAGTCAACGTTTACGAAACTTTCAAACTTTCGTAAACGTAAATTTAACGTACATAAAAATCAAAAGATGCTTTCAAAAATGCTTTCGACCTTTTTTACGGTTATTTTTCTTTCTACTTTTTTAATGTTTCAAAGTAGTTGTGGAGAAGATGAAATTCCGATTCCGCCTGTCACACCAACGGATACAACATCAATTGATGGAAAAGTTGCTGTTTGGCGTTCGGATAAAGATGGTTTATTACAATTAGCAAAAGCTGCTGAAAAATTACCATACGAAACGATTACTGATTTTGATGTAAATATCGAAATTGATGCAACGACAACGTATCAGGAAATGGAAGGTTTTGGTGCAGCCGTTACAGGTTCGTCTGCTTATAACATTATGACACATTTGACGGAAACGCAGCAGAATACGTTATTGGAAGACTTATTTGATGCGGAAAATGGTATTGGAATTAGCTTTATTCGATTGACGATTGGAGCATCGGATTTTTCGCTTTCTGATTTTACTTACAATGATTTGGGAACTGGACAATCTGATATTCCTCAAAATAATTTTGACCTTTCTATTGAAAATCAATATCTAATTCCGCTTTTGCAGAAAATATTAGCCATTAATCCTAATATAAAAATTATGGCAACGCCTTGGACTGCACCTGCTTGGATGAAGGATAACGAAAGTTTGCAAAATGGAGGTCGATTGAAAGGAATTTTTCAAGAGAGTTTTGCGACTTATTTTGTCAAATACATTCAAGGAATGGCTGCGAATAATATTCCGATTCATGTCATTAGTGTGCAAAATGAACCGCTTTATGCTGCACCTTACTTGAGTATGGAAATGAGTTCAGAAGAACAAAAAATCTTTATTCGAGATTATTTAGGGCCAAAATTGACAGCTAATAATTTAGATACAAAAATCGTCATTTATGACCATAATTGGGACGATACCAATTATCCTTTGGATATTTTGAATGATGCAACAGCGAAAAGTTATATCGAAGGAACGGCTTTTCATTGTTATGCTGGTGATGTTTCTGCAATGTCTTTGGTTCGCAATGCACATCCTGACGCTGGGATTTACTTTACAGAATGTTCAGGTGGTGATTTTGCTCCTGATTATGCGACAAATCTATCTTGGAATACAGAAAATTTATTAGTTGGAGCAACTCGAAACTGGTCGAAAACTGTACTGTTTTGGAACTTAGCATTAGACGAAAATCATGGGCCAAAAAATGGTGGTTGTCAAGATTGTCGTGGCGTTGTGACGATAAATTCTGTTTCTAAAGCAATTACTAAAAATGAGGAATACGTCTTATTAGGTCATATTTCAAAGTTTGTACAACAAGGAGCAAGACGTATCAAAACACCAAATACTCGTGGTCAAGATATTTCGCAAGTTGCATTTGAAAACCTTGATGGAACGATTGCTATTGTAGCTTTTAATCACAGTAATAATAGCCAAAAAGTACAATTCGAAAATGGAGAAGATGCCTTTAATTATACAATTGATGGTGGAATGTTAGTGTCTTTTTTAATTGAAAATTAATATAAATGAAATACCAAAATATAAAATGGTTAGCTTTTTTGATAATCACAACTTTTGCTGTTTGGAGTTGCACTCAAAAAGTTGTCAAAATGAAAGCGAATGAAATTGAAAATAGAGGAATTACAAACGATTCCAATTGGAATAAAGTTGATTCTATTTTAGCATTGATGACACTTTCAGAGAAATTAGGACAATTACAACAATTAGATGGTGGAATTAGCAAAAATGATTTGCCAAAACTAATTGCAGCAGGAAAAGTAGGTTCTGTTTTGAATGAAATCAATCCCGAATTAATTACGAAATATCAAAAAATTGCAATAGAAAAAAGTCGTTTAGGCATTCCGTTATTGATTGGTCGTGACGTTATTCATGGTTATCGAACGATGTTTCCGATTCCGTTGGCACAAAGTGCGAGTTGGAATTTGGATTTAGTAGAAGAAGGTTCGAGAATCGCAGCAAAAGAAGCAAGTTCGGTTGGAATCAACTGGACATTTGCACCGATGATTGATATTACGAGAGACCCTCGTTGGGGAAGAATTGCCGAATCGCCAGGTGAAGATGCTTATTTGACGAGTAAAATGGGTGTTGCAATGATTAAAGGTTTTCAAGGAAATGGTAATTATTCAAGTGGAAATATTGCAGCTTGTGCCAAACATTTTGCGGCTTACGGAATGGCAGAAGGTGGACGAGATTATAACTCGGCAGTCGTTGGCGAACGACAATTGAGAGAAGTTTATTTGCGACCTTTTCAAGCAGCGATTGAGGAAGCTGATGTGATGAGTTTTATGACTTCATTCAATGAAATCAATGATATTCCTGCTTCTGGCAATGAATTTTTATTAAAAAAAGTATTGAGAGAAGAATGGAAGTATGATGGAATGGTCGTTAGTGATTGGGAATCAATCAAAGAAATGATTGCTCACGGTTATTGTAAAGATGAAGAAGAAGCGGCTTTTAAAGCAATGAGAGCAGGTGTCGATATGGAAATGACAAGTACGACTTATAATGATTATTTGGAAAATTTAATGACTGAAAATAAAATTAATATCAATCAAATTGATGCTGCGGTTCGTCGTATTTTATGGATGAAAATCCGTTTAGGTTTATTTGAAAATCCTTATCCAAATACCGAAAATACCAAAAGTATTTTATCTGCCGAACATTTAGCAGCAGCGAAAAAAGCAGCTATCGAAAGCATGGTTTTATTGAAAAATAAAAATAATGTTTTACCAATTTTGGATAATATAAAGTCTGTCGCTGTAATCGGTCCGATGGCAAACGCTCCGCACGAACAAATGGGAACGTGGTCGTTTGATGGCAAAAAAACGGATTCGCAAACACCTTTAAAAGCTATTGAAAAAATATTTTCAGATAAGGTCAACGTAAATTATGCTGCTGGTTTAAAAATCAGTAGAACGAAAGATAAAACTGGCTTCAAAGCCGCAATCGAAGCGGCAAAAAATTCTGATATAATTTTATATTTTGTTGGTGAAGAAGCGATACTTTCGGGTGAAGCACATAGCCGAGCACATTTGAATTTGCCCGGTGTTCAAGAAGAATTATTGGACGAATTAGTAAAAGCAAAGAAGAGAATTATCTTAGTTGTAATGGCTGGTCGTCCGTTGATTTTAACGGATTTATTGCCAAAAGTCGATGCTGTTTTATATGCTTGGCATGGCGGAACGATGGCTGGACCTGCAATTGCCGATGTTATCACAGGAAAAGCAAATCCTTCGGGAAAACTGCCAGTTACGTTTCCGAGAGCTGTTGGACAGATTCCGATGTATCATTCACACAAAAATACTGGACGACCTGCCGATAAAGAAAATTGGGTTGCAATTGATGACATTCCTGTCGAAGCGTGGCAAACTTCTTTGGGCAATACGTCGCATTATTTAGATGAAGGATTTACGCCACTTTTTCCGTTTGGTTTTGGTTTGTCTTATTCTAATTTTGAGTATAAAAAATTGAAAATTAGTAAAAATAAAATTGGTCAAAAAGAAGATTTTGTTGCAACAATTGAGGTGAAAAATACTGGAAAATATGATGGCAAGGAAGTCGTACAATTATATATTCAAGACTTATTTGGTAGCGTTACTCGACCAGTAAAAGAGTTGAAAGGTTTTCAAAAAATTGAGATGAAAGCTGGTGAAACGAAAACGATAAGTTTTACGGTAACGCCTAAAGATTTGAAATTTTTTGATGCGGATAAGAATTTTGTAATTGAACAAGGACAATTCAAACTTTGGATTGGTGGACATTCTGCTACAAGCGAATTTATAGAATTTGAAGTTGTTGATGAAATTTAATAGTTGGACATTCAAACCTGATAGGTTTTTGAAACCTGTCAGGTTTATACACTGAAAATCAATTATTTGTAAATATAAATGTCAATTCCAATAATATTATTTTTTCCTACTCATTATACTTCTCTACGCTTTACACACGTCATTTGTATCATCTTTAATATATTTGCCAAAATGTGATTTTTACAAAGAAAGATACAAACCTATTTTACAATGAAAGTAGCAGTAATCGGTGGTGGAGCAGCAGGTTTTTTTTCGGCAATTTCTGTCAAAGAAAATCATCCAAATGCAAATGTGACGATTTTTGAAAAAACGACAAAAGTGTTATCAAAAGTCAAAGTATCTGGTGGCGGAAGATGTAATGTGACGAATGGAACAACGTCGATTGCTGATTTGGCGAAAGCCTATCCGAGAGGTGGAAAAAAACTTAAAAAAGCCTTTAAGATTTTTAATACCAAACATACGATGGAATGGTTTGAAAATCGTGGAGTTATGTTAAAAGTCGAGCCGAGTAATCATGTTTTTCCTGTTTCTAATGATTCGCAAACGGTGATTGATTGTTTTATGAATGAATGTAAACGATTGAAAATCAATATCCGAACGAAAGCTGCTATTCAAAAAATTATTCCTACAGAAAATGGTTTAGATGTAGAATTTACGACTCAACAAAAAGCTCATTTTGATAAAATTATCGTCGCAACTGGCGGTTCGCCAAAGCGAAAAGGTTTAGAATGGCTCGAAGAATTAGGACATAAAATCGAAAATCCTGTGCCGTCGTTGTTTACATTTAATATGAAAAAACAACCGATAACGCAATTAATGGGTGTTGCTGTGAAAGAAGCGTTGGTGACAATTCAAGGCACGAAATTAAAAATGTCTGCACCTTTATTAATCACACATTGGGGAATGTCTGGACCAGCGATTTTGAAATTGTCGGCTTTCGGTGCGAGAACTTTGAGTAATCAAAATTATGAATTTAAGGCTCAAGTTAATTGGACAGCAATTCAAAATACGAATGTTGTTCAAGAAGATTTGCAAAATATCGTACGAAATCATCCTCAAAAACAGCTACAAAACTTAAAACCGTATAGTTTGCCCGAACGACTTTGGCAGTTTTTATTGGCGAAAGCCGAATTACCAAAAGATAAAAAATGGAGTGAATTAGGTAAAAAAGGTGTAAATAAATTAACAAGTGTATTGACATACGATGTCTATCAAGTGCGAGGAAAAACGACTTTTAAAGAAGAGTTTGTGACTTGTGGCGGCGTGAGTTTGGAAAGTATTGATTTTAATACGATGCAAAGTCGAGTTTGTAAAAATCTATATTTCGCAGGTGAAGTGATGGATATTGATGGTATTACAGGTGGTTATAATTTTCAATCTGCTTGGACGACAGGATTTATTGCTGGGAAGTTAAAGTAATTACGTACTCCGAAGCTCCAGCTTCGGAGAGATAATTTATTGCCCCCGAAGCTGGAGCTTCGGAATACGTAACGTTTAGCGTTACGTTGCTTTCGCTAAACCTTCCTTATAAGTTGCCAGACATCGTTCTCTCGCAAATTTATGCTCCACAATTGGTTCTACATATCGAGAAGTACCATATTCTGGAATCCATTTTTTAATATATCGTAAGTCTTTATCAAACTTTTTTTGTTGTGATTCGGGATTAAAAATACGGAAATAAGGTGCTGCATCTGTTCCACAACCTGCTGCCCATTGCCAACCTCCGCTGTTACTCGCCAAATCAAAATCCAATAGCTTTTCTGCAAAATAAGCTTCACCTAATCGCCAATCTAACAACAAGTGTTTTGTGAAGAAACTCGCCGTAATCATTCGCACTCGATTGTGCATAAAACCTGTGGCGTTAAGTTCACGCATTCCTGCGTCAACCATCGGATAACCAGTTTTTCCTTCACACCAACTTTTGAAATCTTCTTCGCTATATCGCCATTCTACCAAGTTATATTTTGCACGAAACGGTTCTTTTACAACATGAGGAAAATGTCCTAAAATTTGCGAATAGAAATCTCGCCAAATCAATTCACTCAAGTAAATTTTACTCAATTTATCCGCTTTTCGAGCCTTTTCTCGTATTGAAATCGTACCAAAACGGAAGTGAATACCTAAGCGTGAAGTTCCTTTTATACCTGGGAAATTTCGTTTTTCGCCATAGTTTTTAATGATTTTTTGCGTTACTTTCTTACTCGGAATTTCTATGGAAGAACGCTCGAAATTCATTGCTTTTAAAGTGATAATATCTTGTTTATCAGTAGAGTAGAAGTTGGAAAAGTATTTCTCAGTTGGATATGATTTGAAATAGAAAAATGTTCCGTTAGGTTCGATTTGAGTTTCTAACTTTTTTCGCCAAGTTTTGCTGTAAGGTGTGAAAACTGTATAAGGCAAACCATCTTTTTTTAATACTTCATCTTTTTCAAAAATTACATGATCTTTAAAAGTATGGAATGAAATATTATTTTCCTCCAGTAACTTTTCCACGTCATTATCTCGATTCAAAGCATAAGGTTCGTAATCACGATTTGTGAAAACGGCATTGATGTCATATTCTTCTAAAAGTGATTTCCAGATAGCTTGAGGTTTGCCGTATTTTACGATGATTGAACTTCCTAAAGTTGCTAATTCTTCGTTTAATTCGCTAATTGTATCATGCAAAAAGGTAACTCTTGCATCGGTTCTATTTTCTAATTTTCCTAAAATTTCTGTATCAAAAATGAAGATGGGCAAAACTGGATAATCACTTTTCAAAGCGTGATATAAAGCTGCATTATCTTCTAATCTTAAATCTCTACGAAGCCAAAATATATTTATCATTTGTTGTTTTTCTACAGGTACAACCTGTAGTTACTCCTGTTGAACCCTTTTAGGGTTTCAAAAACTTTGGAAGAGTTTAATCTGAATAACCACAGGTTGTACCTGTGGATTTTAACAGTTGATTGATAGAAATGTTTACGAATAATCGTTTGCATTTCTATCTTTGTCTTTCAAAATCAAAAAGATTAATGTTACAACTCTTACGTATTCATCAATGGATAAAAAATCTACTGTTATTTGTTCCTATTTTTTTTAGTGGACAAATACAAGATGTTGATTTATTTCTACAAATATTAATCGCATTTTTGAGTTATTCACTGATGGCTTCAGCGGTTTATATTTTGAATGATTACGTTGATATTGAGCGAGATAAATTGCATCCGACAAAGCAATTTCGACC
>JBGCFH010000306.1:0-25087 GCA_045106825.1 Saprospiraceae bacterium
GGCATGAACAAAGACGAAGCGTTGTATCAAGCAAAATTGACGTTTTTAAAACAAGAAGATTTCTCTACTTTACATCCGCATTATTGGGCAGGTTTTGTGTCTATCGGAGATACTCAGCCGATTAAAAAAGGTCGAAATTGGGGAATTTTGTTGATTTTTGGTTCTGTTTTGTTGGTTTTTGGTTCTGTTTTGTTGATTTGGAAAAAAATTAAAAAATAAATGCTACAAAAGGGTAATAATTTACATGTTTGTAACATAAATAATTAGTAATCAATATATTATAATTAATTACAATGCAAATCACATTTAGAAATCAGTGTTTTTCTGTCATAACTTATGTGAACAAATAAAAAATAGTAATTTTGCAATATACAATACCTAATTTTTAAAATAATGGCAAACGAATGGAATAATAGAATTGAGGATTATTTAGATAATCTGATGAATGAAGAGGACAAAAAATCTTTTGAAATCGAAATGCAAAACAATAAGGCATTGGCGAATCAAGTGGCTATTGTCCAAGAAATCAATCATACGATTGGTTTAGATGGAAAATTTCAAGAGTTTCAAGAAACGATTAATATACTTAATCAAAAGCACTTTCAAACTACAACAACTTCAAAACAGGAAACGGTTGTTCGTTCGATTAATCCTCAGAAACGATTTTTAGCAATAGCGGCAGCTATCATTGTTTTAGTCGTTAGTTCTGTTTTGATTTGGAATGTATTACAAAGTGAAACGGCTAACTCTTCCGAACTTTTTGCCACTAATTATGAACCATATACGATTGTTCAACGAAGTGGAAACGACAATTTGACGGAAGTCGAAAAAGCAGCTTTTGAAAATTATAATAATGGAAACTTTGAAGCGGCAATTCCGAGTTTAGAGCAGTTAGTTGAGAAAAATGCAGCAGAAGAAAATTATATTTTCCTTTTAGGAAGTGCTTATTTGAGTACGAATCAATCTGAAAAAGCAATTGTAATTTTTCAAAATATCAGTGAATCTTCTCTCAACTATCAAGCGGCACAATGGTATTTGGCGTTAGCTTATTTACAAAATAATAAGATTGAAACTGCAAAAGTGATTTTAACAGAATTAGCAAAAGGCGAACGGACTTATTCAATCAAAGCAAAAGCGTTATTAGAAGAATTTTAATCAAAAAAAAAAAGTTATTAATTCCTACCAACATATCCTTTCTATCATTCAAAAAACAATTGAATATGATAGAAAGGATTTATTTTTTAACTCCATTCTAAATATTTTATTTAAAAAATAATTATAAACAATTGATAATCAATTAGTTAGTTGTTGATTTAAAAAATACTTTAAAAAAGTCCATTTTTTTTAAAGTAATTCCTTTACTGCTTCGTCTTCCTTAATATCACACACAATGAGTCATTAACAACAAAGGCAAATTGTACATTCATTCACAATTAAAAAAACAAAAATAATGAGACCTTTTAAAATGTTTTTTGGAATAGCCGTAGCGATTATAGTATTTGGATTTGTAATTAGAGTCGCTTTTACAGCATTTGTAATTGCAGCCGTATTGAGTATTATTTATGCCGTATTCCGTCGATTGAAAGACTTTGTAACATACGATAGATATGGCGAACCTTATATTCAAAAACGCCAATATCAACCGAGAATACAGCGTCAAACGTATCACGAAGTTGAGCCATTGTTTTATGAACAACCTCAACGTCAAACGATGAAGGACACAAGATTTATAGAAACTTACTAATTCAGTTACGAATTTTAAAACAATTATTAAAATTAAAAAAAACAAAATTATGTATAATAAAAGAGGATTTTATGGTAATGCTTGTAATGGTCAAGCACACAGATTTGGAACACATCAAGAACATCCAATGAAGAAAATGTGGAAAGCAAAAATGAATGCGAAATTTAACGGAACATTCAATCAACCACCTGTAAATGTGAGAGAAACAGATAATAGTTATGAGTTATTTCTGTATGCAGCAGGTTACGAAAAAGGTGATTTTAAAGTTTCGGTAACTGACCAAGTTTTAACGATTTCGGTAGAACGCAAACAAAATGCAGAAGCGAACTGGAAACGACAAGAATATCAACAAAATGGCTTTACTCGCCAGTTTGAATTGAATGAAAAAACAGATACTTCTGCTATCGCAGCAACATATCAAGATGGCGTTTTGATGTTGAGTTTGCCAAAATTAGAAGGCTTTGAAACAACGCATAAAAATATTACCATCGAGTAAAAATAATATGGTTTTGATTTGAGTTGATTAATTAGTCCGATGGGTTTCCGTCGGACTTTTTTTTGTTAAAAAATAAGGTTTAAATTATTTATACTAACTTTGTGTTTTACGCATCATTCAAAAAAAATAGATGAATATTTTTATAAAAAAATTAAGTTACGATACAACAGAATCAACGCTTCGGGCGGCTTTTGAAAAGTTTGGAAAAGTCTCTAATTGTAATATCGTTATGGATAAAGTTACACAAAAATCTAAAAGATTTGGCTTCGTAGAAATGCAAAATGAAAAGAAAGGAAATAAGGCGATTGCTGCACTTCATAAGTCAAAATTAGACGGTAATACGATAATGGTGAAGGAAACAAAACAGAAACGAGAAGAACCAAAAGAATAATTGATATATTTCATTTTCATAAAAAAGTAGTTTATGATTCAAATAGACATCAGGTGAGTATCTTTAACCTTATGAAAAGTCATTTTATAGTCGATTTTCCTACAAAAACTCATCCGATGACTATAAAAGTTTAGTATACTCTTTGGTTCAGAACGATGTTAAAATAAATTGACCACAGATTCTATTACGAACCTGTGGTCAATTATATATTCAATTGCTTTAATTTGCTTTTCAACAAATGATTAGACAGCAGCCTTATTCAATTCTGCCAAAGTTGTTTCCAACTCATGAGCAGAAGCAACACCAGTTTTTTTCCATTTCATTTCTCCATTTTGAAAAATCATCAATGTCGGAATAGAACGAACATTTAACGCACCTGCTAATTGTTGATTTCTATCAACATCAATTTTTACGATAGTTGTACTATCACCAACTTTATTTTTGACCTGTTCCAAAATCGGTGCTTGTGTTTTACAAGGGCCACACCAATCTGCATAAAAGTCAATCAATACTGGTTTATCTGAGTTTATTAATTCTTTAAAGTTTGCCATAATTTTTTGTTATTTTACAATATTCAAAATTGTACGAAATATTTATTATTTCATAATTACTACTTACAAAACACGAAGGTCTTGATAGAAGTTTAGACTTTCTGTGATGAGTTGCTCATTAGTCGTCTGATTGACTTTTGCATCACCGATTTTTTTGAGTAGTGTGAAGTTAATCACATTAGCATCGTTCTTTTTGTCCTGTTTCATCAGTTTTAACAATGCTTCTCGATTCAGATACGAAATATCAACTTTATCATAAATACCTAAAATGAAGTTCGCAATTTTATATAAATCACGTTTTTTTAGGCCTAATATTTTATGTGACAAATAGCTTTCGCAAATCATACCGATAGCAATCGCTTCACCATGTAACAAAGGATTTTCAGTTTCCAATTTTAAACTTTCAATAGCGTGACCAATCGTATGACCAAAGTTCAATGATTTTCGCCAACCTTTCTCAAACGGATCCGCTTCAACAACTTTTTTCTTAATATTTAAACTCGGAACTAATCGCTTCGACCAATTAACTTTATCCAAATCCTTGATTCGATTTAATCGTTTCCATTGTTTAAAATCAACAATCAAGGCGTGTTTGATAATTTCTGCAAAGCCACTTCTGATTTCTCTTTTAGGTAATGTTTTTAAGAAAAGAGGATTAATAAAAACAGCTTGAGGATTACGAAATAAACCAATACTATTTTTAATATTCTGAAAATCAATCCCTAATTTCCCTCCGATTGACGCATCAACCTGAGATAACAAAGTTGTTGGAATCTGAATGAAATCCATTCCTCGCTTAAAAGTTGAGGCACAAAATCCGCCCATATCACCAATTACGCCACCACCTAAATTGATTGTCAACGCATTGCGATTTGCCTCATGTTGCATCATTTGTAACCAAATGTTTTGACATATTTGAATATTTTTGTGTGCCTCCCCCGAAGGTATCAAAATTGTTTCGAGGTCAACCTTTTTCAATTCTTTTTTTAGAATTGGTAAACAATCTCGCTCTGTATTTTCATCTACAATGACCAATACTTTTGGATAAGGTTTCACCTGTTGCTTTAAGGTATTCCATATATCTTTGCCTACGTAAATTTTATAATCGTTTAATTCTATAACTTCCATGAAATGTGTTTAAATTTTACTTTAACTATTATACAAAAGTCGTAAAGAAAAAACAAAATACTAATATAATATTATGAAAAGTGATAGACAAAATTACTTTTTAAGATATTCAAAATAGATACCTTTATTTTAATCAACTGAATTAAAGTATTTTATATATTATTAAATTAACAAAAAGTTATTATCTTTAATTTTGTAAACTACGAGTTACTACTTAGAATCTTAGCGTCACAACAAAAGTAATTATACAATTATAATAATACTTTAATGATTTCAGAATGTCAAACCATCTTAATTGAGTGGTCTACATGAAGTATTATTATTAATATTCAACAACATTTTAGAATTTTTTTCAAAACGAAACCTTAATATTTTTCATTATGGATTTAAAACCAGACAAGATGATAAGGGACAAGTTGAGTGAAAATGAAAAGGTGAGCAAGTATTCAAACAAAGCAGAAAATATGAAAAAAGCTGCTTTAACGCCACCAGGTTCATGGACAGAACGACCTGTTCCTTTACTTTTGGGATTACTATTAACATGGATTGCAATCGGTGCTTATGCTACTCGCATTCTTTGTTGTTTATCACCAGCGACTGCTTTCCCTTTACTAATTACAGACGGTACAACTGTCGTATCAACAGCTGAGGAGAACCTACGATTTAATACAGCAAATACGATACCTTACATCAGTGATAGTAAGATTGAAAGCGAACTACAAAAAGCCGCAAAATATGTTGCGGACTCGCCAGACAAAATGCTTGTCATCACCGGAAAGTACAATACTTCTGAACTCGAAGAAGGAGATAAAACAGATTTAGGATTAGCCAGAGCTGAGAGTTTAAAGGATTTATTTGTCGAGTGGAAATTGGATAGTAATCGAATTTTGACAGGAAGTGAAGTGTCTCAATTAATTATACCTGTAGAAGATACGGTTTATGGTGCAGCAGGATTTGAAATTAGAGATATTCCAAATCGCTATATGAATTTCAAAACGGCAGGTTTAGACATTAATAAAAAAGACAATGTTTCATTCGCATTCAACAGCGGAAAAATTACTCAACCTGTACCAGAAGATGTTCAAGCTGGAGCAAAAGAACTGGCAGCATATTTTAAGGAAAATCCGAAACAGACGATGGAAATCACCGGTTGGTACGGAGTTCAAGAAAATGCTGGAACAGATGACTTAAACTTAGGTCGTGAACGAGCAAAAGCATTGAGAAAATGGTGGATTGCAATGGGCATTCCTGCCAGTCAAATTGAAGTTATTGGCTCGGAAGAACGCAACGATATTGCTTTTGTCAATGGACAATTATATGGTGGAGCAACTTATAATATCGGTGGTGAACAATCAAACGAATCAAATACGGCAGCTACAACTAATGAGAACGATGATGATGCAAATATTGATTTGACCGATATTGTTAATATTTATTTTGATAAAAATAGTGCTGTTCCAAATATGACTTCGGTTGAAATCAAAAAATTAGCACAAGTTGTCAAGTATCTAAAAGCAAATCAAGATAAAAACTTAATTATCAAAGGTTATGCAAGTGCAGAAGGAAGTGTTGCTTACAACAAAATGCTTGGTGATAAACGAGGAAAAGCTGTAAAACAATATTTGAAATCGAAAAGTGTCGATATTAATCGAATTAGCGTTGATGCAATCGGGGCAACGGTTACGACTGCAAAAGATGATTCGGAAGCTGAACGCTCTAAAGATCGTCGTGCAGAATTGACTATTAAATAAACGGCAGACGGTTGACTGTCACTTTGTTAACGGCGGACAGCCTAAATCTGAATATTTTATTATTAAATTTTAAATAAAAAAATAGACAAGTGTTTCATAGAAATAGGAATAATTACTAATTAAAAATTCCTAATTCCTCATTAAAAAAACTTGTTTTCAAAAAATATAAAAATATGGATTGGTGTAGTATTTTACCATGGATAATTGGCATTGGTTCGGCTATATTGGGCGGATTGATTGGCTATTATTTGACGCGTCCTAAGACGCTATTTTACAAATCAGGATTAGAAAATAAATCAAAGGAATACGATAATCTTGATAATAATTATAGTGCAACATTGTCAGCAAAGGCGGAAGCTGACCGACTAAATACAGATTTAAATGCTAATTTGGAAGTAGAAACAAGTCGTGCAAACAGCTTAAACGCTTCTTTAAACGAAGAAATGGCTTTACGCCAAAAATTAGAAGGTGATATAGAAAGAAGCCTCACAGAAATTAAAGCATTAAATGCAAGAATAGAAAAGAAAAATGTTGAGTTTAAAGATATGGAAGCAGCTGCTGCACTTGCTTTATCTAAAGCTAATGACGAGTTTTCAATAAAAGAAGCGGCTTTAAATAACAACATTGTTGAGTTAAAAGCGAACTTAGATACGAAAGACGCTGAACTAAAAGCTGGAGCAGAACAGATGAGTTATGCTGCCTCTTCTAATCAATCAGCAATAGCGGATTTGGAAGGAAAATTAGCAGCAAGTACGAAAGATTATGAAGGACAAATAGTAGCATTAAATGCATTAATCGAGAATAAAGATGGTGATTTAAATGCTTTACAAGCAAAACTTGGAACATTACAAGCGGACTTTGAAGCGAAAGAAGCGGCTTTGAATTTAAAACTTCAAGACTTAGAAGCTTCTGCATCGAATAATCTTAATGCGAAAGATGCTGCATTAAATACTTTACAAGCGAAATTTGGAACATTACAAGCAGATTGTAATGCAAAAGAAGCGGATTTGAATTTGAAAATTCAAGCATTAGAAGAAGAAGCAACGGCAAATCTTTCATCAAGAGGAATCGTGATGGGAACAGGTGTTGGTAATGCAGATGAATTTGCAGGTATTAAAGCGAATCTTGGCTTGATTCCTTTCGCAGCGATTGGTTCTTCAGCAGCGAGAGCAGATGATTTAGAAGAAATCAATGCGATTTCTGCCGTTGATGAAATGAAGTTGAATTTGGCTCAAATCAATAGTTTCAAGCAATTATCAAGATTACAAGATGCAGAGTTAGAGGCTGTTGCGAATGCAACTGGTTTAGACTTAGATAGAATGAAAAACGAAGATTGGGTTGGTCAAGCACGATTATTAGTAGCTGCTGCTGTTACTCAAAAAGATGATTTGAAAAAAGTCGAAGGTATCGGCCCAAAAATTGAAGGTCTTTGTAATAACAACGGTATCTACACTTTTGAAGAGTTAGCAAATACATCCGTAACAGCGTTAAAACACGTTTTGAAAGAAGGTGGAAAACGTTATCGTTTAGCGAATCCAGGTACTTGGCCAATGCAAGCACGTTTAGCAGCAGATGGCGAATGGGATCAGTTAGAAATTTTACAAGATGTATTAGATGGAGGTAAATTTAAGAAATAGTATAATAGACTGTTTGACTATTAAATTGTTAAATTGTTTATCGAAATAATGAAAAGTCATTGTATCAATATTGATACAATGGCTTTTTAGTTTTAGGCATAAAAAACCGAAATTCGAGTAGAATTTCGGCTTAAAAGTGTGTTCTAATCCCGAGTCCTCGGATTGGCGTCAAGAAGAAGGAAACAAAGGCTATATTTCTTTGAAAAAGAGTTGTTTATAAAAGAAAGATGAAATGTTAGTTTACTTTTGGTTTGTCAAAAGATTAAAAGTCACTAAACATTTCATCATGGTAAAGGTAGTATCAAAATCTGAAATTTCGGTAAATAAGTTGATTGAAGATTTACAAGTGGAAAAATATGGATGGGAAAGCAAGTTTTACAAGATTGCTCCTAAAAAAATATATGCAAAAAATCTTTTAATTGGATTTTGGGAAATGCAAAGAAAAGGTAAAAACAGTTTACGGAATTGGGCGGTAGAATGTGGTATGTTATTAAATAATAAGTCGATTAGTAAACAAGCGGTTGATGGTAGATTAACTGATAATTGTCTAAAAATGATGGAATTAATACTTTCAGAAGCCCTTACACTAAAGTATAAATTCATCAATAAGAAATTGAATAGTACTGAATTAAATGATATGAAATACTTATTTAATCGAATCTTGCTTCAAGATAGTACAATACAATCACTACCGGCTGATTTATGTAAAGAATTTCCTCCCAGTCATACGAGTGGTAAAAAAGCAGCAATGTTACGATTACAAGCTACTTTTGATTTAACTAATATGTGTTGGGTTGCTTTTTTTATTGGTGCATTTACGAATAATGACCAATCCCAAAGTAAAGCAATCGCAAAGGTTGCAGAGAAAAAAGATTTGATATTACGAGATTTAGGTTATTTTACTTTGGAGAGTTTGGAACTATTAATGACCGAACAATATGTAATTACGAAATGGGATAATAAGTCGAATTTATATTACAATTGTGATGATAAAAAGTTAAAAAATACAAGAATAGACCTTTTAAAATTATTCAAAAATGAAAGAGAAATAGACATATTAGTTCAAGTGGGAAGCAAAAAACGATTAAATATGAGGTTAATCGCTAAAAAATTACCAAAACCTCAGGCGAAAAAAAGAATTGAAGAAGCGAAGAATGACCGACATTCAAAAAGTAATCATTCAGAGAAATATTACAAACTCTTGGAGTGGGAGATTTTTTTAACGAATGTGGAACAAGACAAATTAGATATTGAACAAGTCGCTAAATTATATGGATTGAGATGGTTTATTGAAATTTTATTCAAATCATGGAAAAGCCATTGCAATTTTAAGAAAATGTTGGGCAAAGAAAAGATGAATTATATTCGAATGATGATTACGATTCATCTATTGCTAATCGAATTTGTCTATTTTATGTTGGATATTTTTCAATATATTTCAGTAGAGGTTGCCAAGATTACTGATAAATTAATCAGTATTCTTAAATTCATGGATTTGGTTAATGATTTATTTGATTATATCGTTAGAATTGAAAAACTTGAAGATTTAGATGTTTTGATACCTTCCCGAGGACTCGGGATTGCACATGCAACTTATGAAAGAAGAAATAAAAGAAAGAATATGATGCAAAAAACACTAGAATTTAGTGATTTTGCACCTTTTCTTTTCACTGCTTGACGCCAATCCGATTGCTCAGCGATTGTGGTTATAGTTAATAACATTTTTTATTTGGATTTTCTAAATTCGTAAAGTCAAACGCAATGTGTTAAAAAATAATTCATTTTCATTGAATAAAGGTAATTGAAAACGTGTAAATTTGGAGGATTATTAATTCATTGATTTTATGAACCAACTCGAAACATATCAATCGCAGATTCAAAAAACGGATACTGGTTATACAATTACAACAGATTCAACAACACAAAGATTAAGTTACCAAATCACACCTACGATGTTAATCGTCTCAACCGTTGTATTGTTTATATCTACGATGTTGAGTGAAGTGCTTTCCATGATTTTATTTTTGGGATTATTGGTTGAACTGTATATTTATTTCTACAAATATATTTTTGTTACGAAAATTTCAATTGATAAAGCACAGATTCGATTTAGGAATAAAGTAGTTATTTTAAAAAATATTCAGTATTTGGATATTCATATAAAAGTGACAGATAACAATGTCAAAATTCGTATCAATAACATTGAATTCAAATTAAAAAATGCGTCTGATATTCCAATTTTAACGGATATAATTGAAAAGACTGCAAACATTTCATTTTATGAAAATCATCAGTTGAGTGATGGTTCGGAAATACTGACTTACAAAACTAAGAATATTATAAAACCTTTATTTCCTACCTTTTTGACTGTTCATAACACTCCCGATGAAATAATTATCTATGATATTACTAAAGGGTTTTCATGGTTTAAAATAAAGAAAAATCAAGCAAAATTGATTCGTTACTCAAAACCTAATTTTGACGAACTTTTTACTGAAAGAATTTATCTAAAAACAGTTGGAAAACTGCATGTTATTATTGATAATAAAGCGGGTGTAACAAAGCAATACCATCAAGTTAGTGTTTTAGCAGTTGGTCATTCCTATGTTTTTCGTTCCCAACTAAGAAATGCAAAAGATGAATTAACGAATATGCGTGATGGCGAAAAAATATATCATTTACTAAAAAATCTACCTTCATTAGCAAATATCAAAATCGAAAAACAAATTATCAATCCATGAACGAACAAATACCTCAATCACAAATTCAGAAAACAGAAAACGGTTATCGTATCAAAAATACTTCTCTTTTAATACGTTTAGCGGCGAAAGTTACATTAATCACCATCGCAATTACGGTTGTTTTGACGGTAATAACGGTAATGATTAATGAAACTGTTGCTGGGATTCTTTTCTTTTCGACTTTTCTTCAATTGGCAATTTTTATGACCGTAGAAGATAATACATTTGATATTATCATTGATAAAACAAAAATTCAAAAAAGGAATACAACAATTATATTACAACAAATTCCTTATTTAGATTTGAATTTTAAAGTCTTAGACAACGTCACGAAAGTAAGAATTGGCGATATTCAATTTCGTTTGAATGATGCTGCGGATATAACTGTTTTAACCGATGCAATTCAAGATACAACTGATTTAGAATTTTATGAAAATCATGTGCTTAGTGATGATTCTGAAACATTGACCTTCAAAAGAAAGTCCATGAATCAGCCACGATTTGCAACTTTTTTGACAATTAGACATCAATCGGATAGCATTCGATTTTATGATTTGACGAATCAACATAATTGGTTTGAAATACCAAAAAATCAAGGTGGTTTAATTCAATATTCTAAAACTGAAGGTGGCGACGGATATCGAACTGGGAATATTGCAGTGAATGCTATCAAAAAATTAGAAGTTCGCATCAATAATTGTGCTTCAGCTTCAGGACAATATCGAAGAATCGCTTTGTTAGCCGTAGAAAAAGAACCGAAAGCAAATTCGTGGTTTAACAATGCAGACGATAATCAATATCATAGTATTTTTCACTCGTTGTTAAGACGACCAAAAGATGAACTCATCAACATGCGTGATGGCGAAAAAATGTATGAATTATTAAAAAATCTACCTTCGTTGGCTAATATTAAACTTGAAAAAGTAATTCGGAATCCATGAATAAACCTATTAAATATCGCTCTCAATTAAGATATTATCAAAATCAATTAATCATTGATCACGCTACGAATAAGTTTAAAGCTATCTATTTTTCGATGATTGGTTTTATTATATTTGGGTTTGTGATGTTCATTGTTGGCATATTGACTAATGGTGGTTTTTTCTATTCTTTATGTGTTCTGATTGCTGCTATTCTTTTGCGATTTCTACCAACTTATCCTCAAATCACCATTGATAAAAAAAAGATTTTTAGCGAAAAGGAAAAAATAACGCTTCTACTCAAAGACTTGGATAAACTTGATCTTCAAGTACGAATCTTAGGAAATCGTACAGAAGTATTATTAGAAAATATTCCTTTCGTATTACAAAGTCCTTCGGATGTTGTATTGATTACGGACGAAATTGAACGATATACAAATTTGAGGTATTTCAAAAGCGAACCTGTTGATAATCAGACAGAAATTTTAATGTTTAAAACAAAAAAATTCGTCTCTTTAGATTCCGAATCATGTATCAGAGTTAACAATAATTTATATGGTATTTATATTTATGATGCTTTTTATCAAGATATTTGGGTTGAAATTTTGAAACCTGTTTTTAACAATAGTTCCATAAAATCGTCTTCATTAAGAAAGAAAGAAATTCCATTACAAGATGTTCGTAAATTTATCGTAGAAATACACAAGAATGTCGGAATATTCAGAAATCGTCATCAAATTAAAGTTAATATTGAAACGAATAGAGGGCGACAAACCATTTTTAAGACAAATTATCGTTCGCCAAATGACGAAATTTCTACATTTCGAAGTAGTGAAAAAATCTATAAAGCTTTGAAAAATGCGACATTTATAAATGCTAAAATTGAAAAAACGGTACTACATTTATGAATCAACCTGTTCCATATCAATCACAAATCATCGTAGAAGATGATCAAATTACGATAAACTTAGCTTCTGCGTTAAGACAGTTTTTAGATAAGTATTTTTTCGCAATTACATTATTAAGTTATCCGATTTCATATTACATCGGCATCTCATTAGACAATATGACGATTACGATGTTTCCATTAGTTATTCTCTTATTTTGTTACTTAATCATCTATTTGTTGCCATCTGATATTCTTATCAATCAAAATATCGCTGATCATCGACAATCTATTGTTTTAACCAATATTCCTTACTTAGATATTGAAGCACAAACCGTTGGAAATGAGGTCAAAATTAAACTTGGAGATTTTAATTTTAAATTAAAAAATGCTACCGATTTACCAATTTTGCTTGACGCAATTGTAGAAAAAGGCAATTTGGAGTTTTATGAAAATTATCAACTGAGTAACAATACACAAGTCGTCACCTTCAAAGGAAAACACATTGCAAAACCTTCGTTTTCGACTTTTTTAATCGTCCAAAATACAGCTAAGAAACTACGAATATCCGATATTACGAATCAAGCAAGTTGGTTTGAAATTCTAAAAAACAACGCTATACAAATCAAATTTTCTTCGTTAGCTGATGTAAATTTAACAACTCAAATGCTTGATATTAAGGCGATTAGTAGCTTAAAAATTGTCATCAAAAGAAAACGAGTAGAATTGATTGCGAACGATTCGATTATTATTTATCAATCCTATATTAGAAAAAAGAAAGTAGAATTAACGAACTTACGTGATGGCGAAAAAGTCTATGATTTATTAACAAAATTACCTTCGTTATCGAATATTAAAATTGAAAAAGTAATGATTAATTCATGAATAAACTTCAATCATATCAATCACAAATCGTTACCAAAAACGATGACGTTATTATTCAAAATGCTTCTTCGTTGCAACGATTTTTGCAAAAGTATCAATTACCAATAGGTTTGACACTTTTTATTACACCAATTTTTATTGCTTACGCAATTTCAAATCCATTGATTGCCTTATTATCATTTATCTTATTTTTCCCATTTTATGGAATCAAATATTTGTTACAATCCGATATTACAATCACTAAAGAGTTTATCAAAAGTGATAATCATACTTTGATATTAGGACAAATTCCTTACTTAGATATTCAAACAAAAGTATTAGAAAACAAGGCAAAAGTGAAAATCGGAAATATTCGATTTGAACTACAAAATGTTGCCGATTTAGCCATATTAACCGACATTATTACAAAGAAAACGAATTTAGAATTTTATGAAAATTATGAATTAAGCGATAAATCTCACGTTATTACTTACAAAGCAAAACGCATCAAAACGCCTATTTTTTCAACATTTATAACCGTTCAAAATACAAAAGATACAATTCGAATTTATGATATCACAAGTCAAAGTCAATTCCGTTGGTTAGAGATTAATAAAACACAAAATACAAATATTCAATGGTCACAACCTTCTGGTGATAATGATTACATTATAAGTTCCGTCGCAATGTCTAAACTTGAACGATTACAAGTCATTATCGAAAATCGTCCGATTGTAATTAACCAATTTCGAAAGATTCGTGTAAATATCATCGGATTAGAAAGAGTACAATCAAAAAGTGCAATAGCAAAATTTCAAGACCGACTTTATGGAGAGAATTCGCCTTATAAAAAACACTATATTTTTGCCTCTAACCTAAGAAGCGTCTCTGACGAATTAACCAACTTACGTGATGGCGAAAAAGTCTATGATTTATTGAAAAATTTACCTTCGTTGAAAAATATTGAAGTCGAAAAAATAATCAATAATACATGAATAAACCCACAAAATATAAATCACAACTAAGTCGTCTGGAAGGTCAATTACGAATCAATACAACTTCTAAGTTTTTAGAAATTATTTACTATTTAATTTCACTTATTGTCATAATATATACGATGTATTGCCTTTATAACAGGCAGTTAAGTATCATTTACAACTTCCTTATTCTCACACTCATTTTTTTCAATAAAAGAATTACCAATTTTTTAATTCCTACAATAACAATCGATAATGCAGCAATTAGTAGTCGAACAGATTATATTTCTTTACAAGATTTAAAACAACTTGATGTTCAAATAAAATTCTTGGAAAATGGTGCAGAAATTTTAATAAAGAATATTCGATTTCGATTAAAAAATCCGTCAGATGTTGCTTTATTAACCGATGAAATCGAACGTTACACAAGGTTAAAATTTTATGATAGTCAAAGTGTTGATAAATACACAGAAATTCTCACTTTTAAAGAGCAGAATAACAAAATTATTGATGCAGAATCTTTCATTACAATAGATAAAAATAAACAAGAAATAAGAATTTACGATAATTTCAATAGCACAAATTGGTTTGAAATCAAGACAATTGAAAATGAATTAAAATACGATAATCTATTACAAAAGAAAACCGAAACGATTGCTATCAGTAATCTTATTGAAATTAAAATTCAATTAAATAAGAAGGCAGGAATTTTCAAAAATCGACATCAGATAAAAATAATAGTACAATCTTTAAGCGATTATATAACTATATTCAAAAGTGATTATCGACAACCGAATAACGAAATTTCTACTTTTCGAGATATAGAAACGATATATCAATTACTAAAAAAATTACCATCATTATCACAAGTAAAAATCGAAAAAGAAATCCTTCAATAAATACAAAACGCCTCAATAAACCAAAGTTTATTGAGGCGTTTTGTATTCCGTCAAGCGAGAAACAACAGTCATTTATTTCGAATCATCCAAAACAATAAATTTATTCAGCGTATTATTTTCATCTAATCTAATAAACAATTCAAAGGTTTCACAAGTTGTCGAATTATCGTGAGATTTTAATTTTTTATACACATCCATCGAGTAATAGACACCGCTTCGAAAAGCATTTGTCCGATCTCTATCAAAAGGATTTTCCAGATAATACAAAACTTCACCAAACAACAAAGTATAAGCTGTATAATCCGCAAAATGATAATCTTCATCCGTTAATATTCTTTCAAAATAACGATTCCGTAATTTCAATGCCACATAAGGACAACCCAAAATCCAACGAATCACATAATCCAGTTTTTCTCTATTCTCTAAATCACTCACCGGATCCTTTTCAATATCTCTCATGTATTGCATCACCAATTTTTCTGATGCTTTATAATCCGCTCTACTTTCCCATCTTGCTTCAGGCACAGAATCCTGAGCCATCATAGTCGTTGACATTCCAAGTAAAAATACTAACAAATACAAAAATCTAATCATGTGTATATAATTGATATTAAATAACTATCCGCCCGAAGGCTTTGCTTTATACCCTTTATCTAATAACAATTTTAATGCCTTTTCTTTATGATTCCCTTGAATAATAATTTCACCATCTTTTACTGAACCGCCGACACCACATTTAGTTTTCAAAAACTTCCCTAAATCTTTCAAGTCATCAGTCGTTCCGACAAAGCCAGTAACCAGCGTTACTTCCTTCCCTTTTCGACGTTTTCTATCAATCATCACTCGAAGTTTCTGTTGTTGAGGCGGCAAAGTGTCTTGCTCTTCATCTTCAAAATAATCGTATTCATAATCAGGATTTGTCGAAAACACAATACCTTTTCTATTCTTTTTTCCCATGATTTAAAATATTTTTAAGCCTTTCGGCAATAATAGATTTATTCAATATACAATATTTGTACTATAAATATACAATGGAATTTTATAAAAAAGAGTTTTCGAAGTGTGCAAACTTTGATTAATAAATTCAAACCATGCAGATAAAAAAGTGCCAAATGTCTTCCAACATTCAGCACTTAAAGAGAGTATTTATATTATCATTCTAATTACTTCACAAAACGCTTCGTTACTCGTTCGCCATTTTCTAAAGTCAACATCAAAATATATTGACCACTTTCAAAATTGGAAACATTTAAAACACTGCGATTATTACTTAGAGTAAATGTCGTTATTGCTTGTCCTAAAGTATTATAAATTACAGCATTTGCATCTGTTATATTTGGAAGAATAATCGTCAACTCTGACTGAACAGGATTTGGATAAATAATCACTTCGCCATCTTTTTCGCTTTCAAAATAAACGGAACGTATTGGTGAGAACTCGGTTTTTCCATCGTAATCTTCTTGTTGTAAACGGTAATAATTCAAACCTGAATATGGGTTTTCATCTGTAAATTCATAGTTGGAAATTTCCGTTGTTGTGCCATTTCCATTTACAAAACCAATGTTTTCCCATGTTTTTCCATCTTTGCTTTTTTGGATGTGGAAGCCGAAGTTGTTTTGTTCGGTGGCAGTTTGCCATCTTAACAAACTTTTCTTACTTTCTTTTTGAATTCCAAAATAAGTCAACTCTACCGGTAATGCGGCATCTATTGTCACACTCACCATTATACTATCCATACAGTCCCCAGAATTAGTAATCACCAACTTAGCCGTATAAGTACCAGCAGCAGGATAAGTATAAGAAGTATTTCCTATTGTCGTTTCATCTTCTGTTCCATCATTATCAAAATCCCAGGAGTAAGTTGGTGAACCAGATACATTGGTAGAAGCATCAGTAAAAATCGTAGGACTTCCTTGAGGAACAGTAGATGTCGAGAAAGAAACCGTTGGAAGGCTACAACCTTGAAAAATATAAACAGAACCTGCATCCGTTAAGCTATTCGCACCATTTTCATCATGATCTTCTTTAAAAGCTCCTACTATGATATAGTCATTTGATATAGCTACTCTATGACCAAATCGGTCATCACTTTGACCATCGGAAGCGATATGCATACTTATTTCACCCCAATTATCTGTTCCTCCTTCATCTTTTCGGTAGATATAAGTTGCACCTGCGTCCGTTCCTTTTGTATCTTCAAAGGTTGCTCCGACTACTACATACTCACCCGATATACCTACTTCAACACCAAAGTTATCACCAGAGCTTGGATTAGAAGCTACTAATTTTTGAACTTCTCCCCAATTATCTGTTCCTCCTTGGTCTTTATTAAATACATAAGCTGCTCCTGCATTGCTTCCTCCTGCATCTTCATTATATGCTCCTACTATGATATTGTCACCTGATATATCTACTTTAATACCAAATTGGTCGCCACTTTGGGCATCAGAAGCAGTCAATTTCTTGACTTCACCCCAACTATTTGTTCCTCCTTGATTTTTATAATAAACGTAAGCTGCTCCTGCATTACTATTTTCTACATATGCTCCTACTATCGCATATTCTCCCGAAATCGAAACGCCATTTCCATACTCATCATTACTTTGTGCATCTGAAGCCATTAATTTGACGACTTCACCCCAATTATCGGTTCCACCTTCGTCTTTTTGAAAAATATAAGCTGCTCCTGCATTACTTCCGCCTACATCTTCAAACCTTGAACCCACAATGATATAATCATTAGAAATACGAACATTCACACCAAAATCATCAGAAGCTCCTCTATCCGAAGCTACTAATTTTTTCACTTCGCCCCAATTATCTGGACCGCCTTGATTTTTGTAAAAAACATAAGCTGAACCTGCTGCATTCAAATGGTTACTGTTATTTTCATCATAATCATTTCGCAATGCACCAACAACTGCATAATCTCCATCAATAGAAACATGAAAACCAAAATAATCAGATGCTCTCCTATCCGAAGCGACTATTTTCTTAAGTTCTTGCCAATCTCCATTTACGTCTTTCTTAAAAATATACGCTGCTCCAGCATCTGTTACTGTATTTGCTTCATTTTCATCTTGATCTTCCCAATTAGCTCCTACAATTGCATAATCACCATCTATACTTACACCATAACCAAAGTTATCATTAACGCCTCTATCCGAAGCTACTTTTTTAATAATTTCATTAAAATCTACATCACCTATATTGACTACTACATTTACCGTTGTGCTGCTAATACAACCGCCATCTGTTATCGTCAATTTTGCAGTATGAGTTCCTGCCGAAACATAAGTATAAGAAGCATTTCCAACAGTTGTCGCATCTGTAGAACCATCATTATCAAAGTCCCAAACGTAAGTTGCTGAACCTGATACACTCGTTGAAGCATCAGTGAAAGTCGTTGCTGTTCCTACGGTTACAGTATTCGCAGAGAAAGAAGCAATAGGTTTACAGGTGCTGAGTGTAATACTATATGGATTACTTAATCCTGTAACCACCTCTTCTACATTTGAACCATCAAAATCTGCACGGAATATTTTACCATCTACTTCATCACTCCAATATAACTTACTACTTGCAACATCTAAGCTAATCCCGTAAGGTTCATTAAGACCTGTTAATACATCTTCTACATTAGAACCATCTAAGTTTGCACGTTGGATTTTATCATTACTAAAATCCGTCCAGTACATTTTGCCATTGATAACATCCAATGCAATTCCCCAAGGATTATTTAATCCTGTTACTAAATCTTGAATGCTTGTACCATCTAAATTTGAGCGTTGGATTTTATTGGAAGTAAGGTCTGCCCAGTAAACTTTGCCATTAGCAATATCTAAGGCAATACCATGAGGACCACTTAACCCTGTAACAACATCCTCTACATTAGAACCGTCAAAATTTACTCGTTGAATTTTATCAGCAGTAATGTCTGCCCAATAAACTTTATCATTTATCGTATCTACAGCTATACCTCTTATAGAGCCACTACCTGCAACAGTTACATCTTCTACATTCGAACCATCTAAATTTGAACGTTGGATTTTATTTATTCCAAGATCCGTCCAGTAGATTTTTCCATTGGCTTTATCTAATGCAATTCCCCAAGGTGTATTTAAGCCTGTAGTCACCAAATCTGTAACAGTTGTTCCTTCCAAATCTGAGCTTTGTACTTTATCCGAACCATTTGAAATCCAATATATATTACCATAACTAACCGTAATACTCACAGTTGTACTATTCACACATCCACCTACGTTCGTTATCGTCAGCTTTGCCGTATAACTTCCAGCCGCAGGATAAGTATAAGAAGCATTTCCAACAGTCGTGGCATCTTCATTTCCATCATTATCAAAATCCCATGAATAAGTAGCACTTGGAGCTACATTGGTTGAAGCATCAGTAAAGGTGGTAGCATTGCCTACAACGACAGAATTTGTGGAAAAAGAAACCATAGGTGCAGTACAAACAGGAGTATAGGATTTAGCAAAAGCTCCGTCCGAATTATATGCAACGATTACTTTACCTGTTCCATCTATCGCTACATCAGTATAATCTACTGCACTTGCAGAAAAGCCAACGACATCAACCGTCACCCAATTACTACCATCGAATTTCTGTACCGTCGCTTTATTACTATTTCCTCCATCTCTATAGACTACATAAGGTATATTATTCCCGTCTATCGCTATGGAAGTATAATCTACATGCCATGTTGAAAAGCCAGCCGTACCGACTGTCACCCAACTACTATTATCAAACTTTTTAACCGTTGCTTTACTACTGTTTCCCAAATCTTCATACACCACATAAGGCATATTATTCCCATCTATCGCTATGGAAGTATAATATGCCTGACCTGCTGAAAAGCCAACTGTACCAACTGTTATCCAATTACTACCATCGAATTTTTTAACTGTAGCTTTAGAATTATTTCCTCCATCTTTATAAACCACATAAGGTATATTATTCCCATCTATTGCTATGGAAGTATAATCTACTGCACCTGCTGAAAAACCAGCCGTACCAACCGTAACCCAATTACTACCATCAAATTTTTTAACTGTCACTTTATTAC
Organism: Saprospiraceae bacterium; assembly: GCA_045106825.1. Lineage (GTDB taxonomy): Bacteria > Bacteroidota > Bacteroidia > Chitinophagales > Saprospiraceae > CAWVWD01. The sequence continues at coordinate 20,069 of JBGCFH010000306.1, forward strand.
TATTTCCATAATCTTCATACACTACATAAGGAACATCATTCCCATCTATAGCTATTGAAGTATAAGATACCGTACTTCCTGAAAAACCAATTGTACCAACCAGCACCCAATTACTACCATCGAATTTTCTTACCGTTGCTCTTTGAAAATAGGCTCCATCTCGATACACCACATAAGGTATATTATTTCCATCCATTGCTATGGAAGTATAGTCTGCTGAACCTCCTGAAAAACCAGCTGTACCAACTGTCACCCAATTACTACCATCGAATTTTTTAACCGTTGCTTTATCACTATTTCCATCATCTTCATACACCGCATAAGGTATATTATTCCCATCTATCACTATACTTATATCATCTGCATGATCTCCTGAAAAACCAGTCGTACCAACTGTCATCCAATTACCATTATCGAATTTTTTAGCCGTTGCTTTATCGCTATTTCCTCCATCTTGATAAACTATATAAGGCACATCGTTGTCATCCATAGCTATGCTTGTGTATTTAGCACTTCCTGCTGAAAAGCCAATTGTACCAACTGTCACCCAATTGCTACCATCGAATTTTTTAACCGTCGAGTTAGAACTATTTCCCCCATCACGATAAACTACATAAGGTGTATTGCTTCCATCTATCGTTATATCGGTATAAGATGCCGAGCTTACTGAAAACCCAGCCGCACCAACTGTTATCCAACTGCTACCATTGAATTTTTTAACAGTAGCTTTAGAATTATTTCCTCCATCTTCATACACTACATAAGGTGTATTACTCCCATCTATCGCTATTTTAGTATAAGCTACTGTACTTGCTGAAAAACCAGCCGTACCAACCGTCGCCCAATTACTACCATCGAATTTTTTAACTGTCGATTTAGAGCTATTTCCTCCATCACTATACACCACATAAAGTGTATTACTTCCATCTATCGCTATACTCGTATAATCTACTGTAGCTGCTGAGAAGCCTGCTACACCAACCGTAACCCAATTACTACCATTGAATTTTTTAACTGTTGCTTTACCATTATTTCCTCCATCTTTATACACCACATAAGGAACATTATTTCCATCTATCGCTATGTTTATACCATCTACATAATCTGCTGAAAAGCCTGTTGCACCAACCGTCACCCAATTGTTACCATCAAATTTCTTAACCGTAGCTTTAGAACTATTTCCTCCATCGACATATACGACATAAGGTATATTATTCCCATCTATTGCTATTTCAGTATGATCTACTACACCTGCTGAAAAACCTACTAAACCGACTGTGACCCAATTACTCCCATCGAATTTTTTAACCGTCGCTTTATTACTATTTTCTCCATCTCGATACACTACATAAGGTATATTATTTCCATCTATCGCTACATCTGTGTAGTCTGCCGTAGAATAACTTGCTTGATTAAAATCATCCTGGTCTAAGGCTTGCCACGATTGAGCTTGTAATAAGGTTGGTAAAATAATCAGGCAGGACAATACGAATAGGTTGTAACTAAGTGTAAATATCTTTTTCATAAGTTTTAGATTTTTAATCATTTTGTTTAAATCTTTGCGTATGCGTTTTCAAAATCGTCCAAATTTGTCGTTCACTAAGATTAAATTGTTTTGCTAAAACCTTGACTGTATTGGTTTTATGAAAGCCATTTTTTTCGTATTCCTCATAAAAAGCATACAAAATTGTATATCGCTGAATGGTAATTTTTTCAATGACGTTGTGATTGATGAGGTATTGTAAAAAATGCTCAACACCATTACCTTCGCCTTTAGCAGCTCGGTCGTACTCATACCGTGCTACTAAGGCTTTTCGAAAAAGCAACTCAAGGTTAGTTTCTAAATTTGGTTGATTTGTTTTCATTTCATTTACTGAAGTGTTTCTGAAAATTTCACACACTATTTTTTTGTTATTCAGAAAAGCTATACTTTAAGGCAAAAATTGAAATTATTTTAAATGAAAACAATCCCCTCTGGAGGTGATTTTTGGGTTAATTGTCCATTTTTTTTATCTAAAATCAAGAAAAACGCTTCTAATTATTATCAATATTTATGTAATCAAAATTTCGATAATTAAACCTTATCAAAGTTGAAAACTTATACCCTTATAATTTGCTTTTTATTCTTATTTCTGAAACAAGGAATTTGCTTAGATACACTTTTTGTCAATGACGATTTTAAGAAAATTGATGTCAAAGAAGTTGGATATTTACACATTACTAAAAATCATGCAAAGGATATTCAACGAATTTCATCATTAAAGCCAAATCTATTTAAACCAATTAGAGAAACAGGACTTTCTTTTGCACCAACTAATGAAGTCTATTGGATTCGTGTCACCATAAAAAACACAAGTCAAACGCATCAAGACATTATGGTCAATATGGAATATCCGTTGATGAATTTACTTCAATTTTATACCGTTTCTAATCAACGAATTGATAGTTCTAAATTAATGGGTGATAATTTTCCTTTTTATCAACGACCTATCGAACATCATTACTTTTTACATCCATTCAAAATACAACAAGGTGAAGTCATCAATCTTTATATCTATTTTCATAAAGCAAATGAAAACTTACAATTATTTACGTCTATTTCGACAACGGAAAGTTTTAATAAAGCAGATAAAAAAAATACGATTATTTGGAGTATTTATATTGGTTTATCGCTTTGCTTATTCTTGATTATCATCAGTGCAGCGATATTTACTGGTCAGAAATTATTGATTTATTTTGCGATTTATAGTATTTGTACATTTATGGTCATTTTTACTAATCTCGGTTGGGGATTTCAATACTTTTGGTTTGATTATCCCGCGTTTAATCAAGTCGCCAATTACTCTTTTATCATTGTTTTCATTCTTGCTTTTTTGGAATTAACACGGCAATTTTTAAATATGTCTGTTACGCTACCAAATTTTAGTAGGCTATATACTTCATTACAAATCATAACCTTATTACTCATTGGTGTCTTGTTTACATTCAAAACTTATCCGCCACTTATCTTAGTTATAGTCGTTTATATAGGACATATTTTTATGATTGTTACTGCTATCTCTTTATTGTTAGCACCTATTTTAGCCTATCGAAAAACTAAAAACTATACTTATTTAGTCTATATTTTAGGTTTTATATTTTTCTTATCATCGTTTGGTGTTCATCTATTAGCAACTTTGGATGTGATAGAAGATACTGATTGGACACGTTATTCTGTTCCTATTGGATTGACGATTGATATGACTATTCTAATGATAATTTTCAGTCACCGAATCCGTCAAACGTATCAAAAAAATACAGAACTCCAACAACAACTCACTCAATCTCAACTGAATGCAGCAAACTTATTACTCGAAGGACAATTAGAAGAACGAAAACGATTATCACAAGAATTACACGATGGAATTAGTATTAAAATGGCATTATTAAAGATGCAATTAAATAATTTTTTCAAAAATAAAGGAAATGAAACAACAGCAATTATCACAAAAGTTGATACAATTTCAGAAGATATTCGCTCTTTCACTCACGCTATTTCACCTCTAAATTTGGAAGAAGAAACCTTAGAAGATGCCATTGAAGATTTGATTTATAAAATTGAAAATCAAACTGATTTAGAAATTGATTTATCGCTAATTCATTTTGAAGAAGAGCAATTAAAAAACAATCAAAAACATAATTTATATCAAATTTTACAAGAATTATTCAATAATACGATTAAATATGCTGAAGCAACATTGATAAAAATTCACATATCAACGATTAATCAACAACTACAATTTAATTATCAAGATAATGGAAAAGGGTTTGATGTAAATACTGCCAAATCAGGGATTGGTTTAAAGAATATTCAAGCTCGTATCAATTTATTGAACGGAAATTCTGATATTTATTCAACTCAATATGGAAGTTATTTTGAGTTTTCATTTAATCTCTAAACGGCTTCTAAAGGTTATGTAACAATTTTATTAATTCAGCGACAGAATGTACATCCATTTTTTTAAAAATATTCTTACGATGCGATTGTACGGTATGTTTACTAATAAATAGTTTTTTTGCAATTTTTTGATTATCAAAACCTTCGATAACCAAATTCATTACTTCTATTTCTCTTTTTGATAATGATGATTTTTTAATAAAAACATCTTCAAAATCTTTCGATTTTTTAGGAATACCAGTTTTTGGTATTGCTACTCGTAAACCTATAAATTGTTTCTCATTTAATACTTGATATAAGGCATTCGTCAACTCATTTTCATCAGAATCTTTTAAGATATAAGCATCAACACCTTTTTTGAAGGCTTTTCGTACTAATGACGGTTTGTTATAGGATGAAAATATTACAATTTTAATTGTTCGTTGAATAGATTTAATCTTACTAATAATTTCTATTGAATTTTTACCTTTAACATTCAAATCCAGAATCAATATATCAATATCCCTTGTTAATCTTGCCCACAAATCGTCTTGTGAATATATAATTCCAACAACCTCAAATGCAGTATTTTGTTCAATCAACCTTTTAATACCATTTGCTATTAAAGGATGATCATCAACGATGAGTATATTTTTAGTCATCAGAACAAAATATAATTTAAAAAACTATAACTACTCAGTATTATTGTATAATAATTGTTCACCACAACCTGTCACAGAAGTACACAACGTAAATTATGTTCTCTGTGCAACCCTGCAAAAAACTCAGTAATTCTCTGAGGGAAATACATAATTACTGAATAATAACAAAAAATTATGGTTAATAAACAATGCTCAATCAAATTAATGATTGGGTATTTTGAGAAAATGAATTTAAGAGGAAAAAGGAGTTAAATAAACGACAAAAGCACCTAAGTAGAACTTAGATGCTTTATGGTCTTAAAAATTTAAAAGGCAGCGACCTACTCTCCCATCAGTAATAGTACCATCGGCGCTGAGGAGCTTAACTGCTCTGTTCGGAATGGATAGAGGTGATCCTCCTCGCTATAGCCACCTTAAGATTTTCTGTGTACTAATTTTTAG
>JBGCFH010000307.1:0-7087 GCA_045106825.1 Saprospiraceae bacterium
TTGCTAATCGAGGCGGCAAAAACGGAGTGTAGCCTTGCTACATGAGTATTTTGCTAACAGCCTGTCCCGAAACTTCGTGGAAAGAGTAGCGATAAAAGATAATTCAGCTTTATACGAAATTATTTAGAATAAAGTCTAATAACTCCATGGATAATCATAATGCTAAAAACAGAGGAAACAGTTTAATAAGAACTAATGCTTTATTCTCTGGAAAATAGCTGTAAAAACTGCGAAGAGCTAAAACCGATATATCTATAATACAACTTTGATTTATTCCGATAAATAAAATTCTACCTTTAAACAACTTGGACAAACATACATGTCTAAAGCCGTTCGATTGACAAATAGTTCACCTAATTCGCTCTAAAAACCATAACGTTTTCCTTCATGAAAATTTTGCGTTCCTTGATATTTCATCCGAGTTTCACAACGCAAATAAACAATTTGCTTATTGTTTTTATGTATTGGTTCTTCAACTTTTATCACATTTGCTGCTATAAAATCATAATTACAGTTCCAAATATTATTTTTAATAAAAAACCTCGTCTTGATTAGGCGAGGTTTTCAAGTACATTATTAATAATATTCATAAGTAAATACAGTTACAACTCCATTATAATTAGTTTGTATTGCACTTATAGGATAACCCAACGAATTATACAGATATTCAGTAGTAAATGACATTTCTTCTACTTCTCCATTAGAGAAATATTCTACTTTGATAACATTATGTAAATTATTCTTATTCTTATTCTTATATCTGGTGCTAATCTTAGTCGCTTCTCCAGCAGCACGTTTATCATCATATTGAAATGTCCTACTTGTATTAGGACTGAGGGTACTTGCTCCATAGGAAACACTGCAATTATCATCTATATATTCTATATCATCAGAACGATTTGTTTCAACATGATTACTATCAAAAGTAACGTATAAAGAATGACCACAATCAGAATCCGTATAAATACTATAAGAATAACTCAAGAGTTGGTGCTGGCTATTATAATTTTCAGATATGGCTGTGTCCTCACCAATCCAATAATGTCTATTGTAATTAGCATTAGGATTTGTAGATTTTTCATAAATTGTGTCTTCATCGTAGGTAAATTCGATACCTCCATTTACAATTCCATCCCTGAAAAGAATTATTTTTTCAATTTTATTATTTAAGTTATATTCATATTCTGATGATAAAATACTATCTGCATATACTTTTTTCAATAGTAAGTTTTCTTGATATTGTGTTGTATCATCATCATTATCATCATTACAACTTGAAATAACGATAAGACTCAGTAACAACATTAGGTTAATCCATTTCATAATTTTTAATTTTAGATTAAAAAATTTATTCAAATAAATGTCAATAGACTATAAAAATAAAAAACCTCGCCCAATCAAGGCGAGGTTTTCAAAATCATATTAAATCTTAATAATATTCATAAGTATAATTATCAATCGTTCCATCTACAAAAGTTCTCTCTTCGGTTATTGGATAATTGTCCTGATTATACGTAAATGTTGAGGTATAAGAACGACTTTCATCTAAATCATCATTGTCAAAACGCTCAGATTTTATAGTATTCGTCCAATTGTTTTGACCTTTAAAATAAATATCAATCGATGCTGACCTCCCATAATATGGTTTATCATCTCGTTCGTAGTTATATTTTATAGAATCTGTGGAGTTAGGAAAGGTTTGCTCAATATACGAATCACAACCTTGTAAATAATCAACTTCGTAACGATAACGAATATCATCATTACGATCATAAGATATTCTAAGTGAATAGCCACATTCATTTCCAACATAATCATAGACATTATAATAAACGAGTTCGTCATTTTCGTCATATGCGATTTTTGTTGATTGATTTGCATCTATCCAATAGGACTTAAAATTATACCATGGAATATTACCGACACCAAATGTTTCTGTATAAGTTGTATCTCCACTATAAGTTATATCTTCAGAGAACCAAAAATCACCGTTATCATCATATCTAACTATTTTTTTTACCCTTTCATCACTGTAATATTCACATTCTTGTTTGATTTGACCATTTAGTGTTATCTTTTTTAATAACAAATCTTGTGGAACATACGATGCTGGTTCATCATCATTACAGCCGATAATTAGAAAAATGACGAGGAATAAAGAAATACAATTTTTCATTTTTATATATTTTAGAATTAAAAATTATTTGAGCGTAAAATTCGTATTTTGATGTTATAGCATTGATTATAAATAAGGGTTAATTGATTTTGTATTATTATAGATTAAGGCATCAATATCGACAACTAATTTGAAAACCTCGCCTTAATTGAGCGAAGTTTTCAAATATGTTCAAAAAAAATCAGTGTTTATCCGTTTAATCCGTCAAATCCGTGTTTCCATCACGAACTGCCAATTAACGCACTGTCCAACCATTCCCAAAGTCCTTCGCACCAACAAACGCCAAACGACCTTCTTCATTTTCCGCCATCAAAATCATACCTTGCGACATAACGCCACGCAATTTTTTCGGTGCTAAATTCGCAACGACAACGACTTCTTGACCAATTACTTCTTCGGGTTGATAAAATTCCGCAATACCTGAAACAATCGTGCGAACTTCAAAACCTAAATCAACGGTTAGTTTCAATAACTTCTTCGCTTTTTTAATTTTTTCTGCTGCTGTAACCGTTCCTGTACGAAAATCCATTTTCATAAAATCACCAAATTCGCAATTTTCTTTTAATGGTTCGTAGTTCACCGTTTTAGGTTGTTTTGCAGCTAAAGCCGCTTCCAATTTCTCAACTTGTGCTTGAACAATATCATCAGTTATGCGTGAGAAAACGTGTTTTGGCTTTTTAATTTGGTGACCGTTTTCTACTATTTTACCACTTTCTAAATCTGCCAAAAGCGTTGCAAATTCTCCATTGTCTGTAATTGTAGGAAGGTTTAACAAATCACGTAATTTATCAGAAGTAAACGGCAAAAACGGACGACAAGCGACACTTAATGCTGCGACAAACTGAATTCCTAAATTCACTGTAATTTTGATAATTTCAGAATCTGGCTCTTTTTTATACAGTTTCCATGGTTCGTTATATTGCAAAAATTGATTACCTAAAGACGAAATTTCCATCAACGTACTCAACGCTTGACGAAACTCGTAATTTTCAATATTTTGACTTAATTCTTTTAATTTTTCATGTAATGTTTTCAATTCGGCGGAAGCCAAAATCGTTTCATTATTAGAACCAATAAAGGTTGTATTTGCATCGTAAACTGGTGTTTTTCCATCAAAATATTTGTTGGCAAACACAACGACACGATTGACAAAGTTTCCTAAATTATTCACTAATTCTGTATTCACCGCTTCTTGATAACCTGACCAAGTGAACTCCGAATCTTTATTTTCAGGCATATTTTTGATAATTGCATAACGCAATTCATCTTGTTTTGTCGGCAAATCTTCCAAGTATTCATGTACCCAAACTGCCCAACCTTTTGAAGTCGAAAGTTTGCGGCTTTCCAAGTTCATAAACTCATTGGCAGGAACATTCGTCGGAACGATATAATCTCCGTGCATCTTCAACATTGATGGAAATATAATCGTATGGAACACAATATTATCCTTTCCTAAGAAGTGAATCAATTGTGAATCCTCACTTTGCCAATAGTCTTTCCAATCTTTTCCGTTTTGTTTTGCCCATGCTTTCGTTGCCGAAATGTAGCCAATCGGTGCATCAAACCAAACGTATAAAACTTTACCTTCTGCCCCTTCAATCGGCACAGGAATTCCCCAATCCAAGTCACGAGTAATCGAACGAGGACGTAAACCTTCTTGTAACCAAGATTTGGCTTGACCAACGACATTGTTTTTCCACTTTTGCGTTCTGCCGTTGCCTTCGATTATCCATTCTTTTAACCAAGCTTCGTTTTTCGCTCCAACTTCACTTTCGCCACCTAACGGAATGTACCAATGTTTGGTTGTTTTCAAAATCGGCGTTGCACCACTTAATGTCGAACGAGGATTTATCAATTCTGTCGGACTTAGCGTAGAACCACATTTTTCGCACTGATCGCCATAAGCTTCGTCATTGCTACAAGTCGGACAAGTTCCAATGATATATCTATCGGCTAAAAACTGTTGTGCTTCTTCGTCAAAGTATTGTTCCGTCGTTTTCTCAATGAAAACGTCTTTGTCATAAACCGTTTTGAAAAACTCTTGTGCTGTTTCGGTATGTAAAGGTTCGCTTGTGCGATGATACATATCGAACGACATTCCCAATTTTTCAAAACTATCTTTAATTATCGCATGGTTTTTATCCACGATTGCACGAGGCGTTGTGCCTTCTTTTTTGGCACGAATCGTAATCGCTGCACCATATTCATCTGAGCCACAAACGAATGCGACATCTTTTCCCATCAATCGTAAATATCTCGCAAATATATCCGATGATAAATACGCACCTGCCAAATGTCCAATGTGTAAAGGTCCATTCGCATACGGCAACGCTGCCGTAATCATATATCTTTTTGGTTGTGTCATTTCTGGTTGCTTGATTAATTTCTATTATTTTACCTTTTTTGTTAATTATAATTAGGTTTTTCACTTAAATCATTTTCCCAATTTTCGTCTAACTCAATACTATCTATATCTTGATATGTTAACTCACTTTTTTTGAGTTTAATTTCAATATCGTCATATTCCATAATCATACTAAGAAAGTCTATATATTTTGATTTATCAAAATTTGATGACTCAATATACTCTATTTTAGATTGTATAAATGTTGTAATAAACTTATAGAATTTAGCGAAAAAATAATAATCTTTTTGCTCGAAGTATTGAATAATTTGACGATTAATATTAACTTTTTCTTTAAACTTATTTTCAAAATATTTTTCCATTACTATTTTAGAAAGTGTTAAGATATGATATATAGGAATTGAATTTGAAATATTTTTTAATTCCTCATAAAACATAAAAAAACTTGTTAAGCAACTTTCTAACATATAAAATGCACTCAACATTTCTTCAAAATTCGATTTCTCAAAAATAGCTTCGTAGTTTCCTTTTGAATCAATCTGTTGAGATATAAAATTATAATCTTTCCCTGTACTTTCTATGTAGGAATAATTACTAACAACTTTTCCTGGTTCTTGCAAATGAAACGCCAAATACGCATTCGCAAAAACGTGATTTGGAATAACTCTTACACCTTTCGGCAAAGTTTCTTTTCTAAATTCACCTCGACGTTTTTCATACCAAACATCCGTATTATAAGACGCATTTTGTAGTCGAATTTGAATATCATCATTGGCATAAAAATCTCGGTCTTTAATCGGATTTTGAGAATTTGTATAACGAGTAACATTCAAATCAAAATCTCTACCACCTGATTTTATTAAACGTAATGTGATTAATATCTCATCGTTAATCCGTTTTCGACCTACTAATGTCGCTGCTTTGTAGGCTTTGTAAATAGAATAAACCGTTTGAGCACCATTAATCACTTGAAAACCTGTAATATCAATCTTTTCAGCTTGATGTCGAATTGACGGTAAAAACGAAGAAATTGCGGTAATTCCATTATTATAATACCAAAAGAAAGCTGGATTTTGAGTTGCTGTTTCCTCAATTTCTTTATTAAATTGTGACTCTAAAAGTGGATTTCTAACATTTTTGAAAAATAAAGTAAAACCATATTTTTCAAATAATTCATAAATTATTTTTGGTCGCAATAGAAAAACATAAGCCTCAAAAGGTCGTTCGACTTTGATGAAATTTCCTTGTTCTCGTCCGAACCGTTCTACCTCTATTGTTATTTGACTTTCTTCGGGATTGTATTGCGTTTCTAATGGATTTATTGGCGTAATTTTTTTGAAATGCCTATCAATATAATCGTATTTAATACGGTTTAAATCAATAATTTCAAAGGTTGTTTTTTCTTGTTTATTTAAGAATGATTGAATATTTTCATCTGCATTATTATCGTAAGTTGCCAAACTTAGAAATACAAATTTAACTTCGCCATTCGCCTTAATATGTTCTTGAAAATCTCGTAAACGTTCTTTTAATTTATCGTTTAAGTTCTTTTTCTCATCACTTAATATTGCTTCAAAATCACTTAATGCTTTTAATATTTCGTCTTTATCAGATTTTTTTAAAGCGTTCTTTTCATTGTTCCATTTTGATTGAACAATATAAAAAACACGTTTTCCTTGACTATCTAATCTATCAAAAACAATATCACAAGAACTATCATCATTTCCATCTGTAATATAACCTCGATAGTTTCTTATTCGACCATAAAATTCTAAAAACCATATTAGTAAACCATACGATTTTTGGTTATTTATAGATTTTCGGTTCTTCTTTAAATACGCATCATTTTTGTATTCATCAAGCACACGAACAATCTCACCATCAATGATATTATAAAACTCTTGGTTTTTCATATTGATTTATTAATTCTGTAGTATTTCGCAAAGATAAGATTTGAAATAAGTTTGTGGTAATATTTCGGTTTAGGTTTATGACCAATTATCAAGTTGTAAATCAGTTATAGATTTATAGTGTTTTTGATTATTTGTAATAAGTACAAGATTATGGTGAATTGCTGTTCCTGCAATCAATATATCCGAGTGTCCAATAGTAAATCCATTTCGTCGCAAATCACCATAAATATCCGCACCTATTTCTGTGATTTCATTTGATAAATTAATGATATTACATTCTTTCGCAAAGTTTTTAAAGGCATCAATTTGACGTATTGCTTTTTTATAAGTTAATCCGCTCAAAACTTCATAATATGTAATAATAGAAATATTTAAAACTTCATGTTGTGCTAAATACTTTGATATACTTAATTGAACAGTTGAGTTTTCTTTTAAGTTGAAGTTTTCAGAATGAACTTAAAATACTGTAAATCAGTTGTTTAACCTAAAACGATTTTGCAAAAGCTATCTCGTTTTTTTAGAAAAAAGCCTTAAAAAATAAGACTGATTTTTAAGGGTAAATCTTGAAATGCTTGATATTACTAAAGGTTCAAATTTTAGAGTTATTTTGATGCTAAAGTTATTACTTGAATT
>JBGCFH010000308.1:0-5423 GCA_045106825.1 Saprospiraceae bacterium
TCCGCCTACGCTATTTGCTTGTATTACGAGTAAAATTCCAAATCCGATAATTATAACGAGTGTGATTAAAATTGTCTTTAATGCTCCTGTCATTTTTAATTTTTTTATGATTTTTTTAATTTTTTATGCTATACAACGTCCGCAACAACGACTGGGCGTGGCTTTTGCCACGGCTGGCAGATGTTGCATTTGTTGGCGGTTTGTTTTCTCTTTAAATTTATATTTTTTGGTGGTTCAAAATGCTAATATAAGCAACTTTTACCCAATTACTCGACTGCATTATTTATTGATATATTTTTTCTTCTTATTTTTCAATTTGACAGCTTCTGCAAACACTTAATTTCAAAACCATAAAGTTCTTTAGCCTTAAAACTATCAAGAATTTGGCATTTTATCTACCTGTTTTCTAGGTTATCAACTAAGACTAAGACTTCTGTAAACACTTACTGAACTAAAAAATACTTCCTCAAAACAAGTAAATTTTCCAACAGTTGAATTTTAAAAATACTAGTTTTCGTCCATGAAACGGGCAAGCCAAAAACGATAGTGCTGCGTCTTTGACAGGGCTTTTTGAGGACTTTTAAAGCTTCCGACGACTAAATCAGGGTCTTCGCACCTTAACTTCTTGGGGTCAAATTCCAAACTGAAATGGCAACTTGAAACCTTAGAATTATCGCCATTTTCAAACTTATTTGTGATTTTTTCTATTTACTGAAATCAAAAATGCTTTAAAATAACAATTTAAATCCTAAAAAAATCAGCCAAAAGATTAAATGAAAATTAATCTCTTTTAGACCTATACAAACTAAAATATCTCGTAAGAAAAACATTTTATTTTGGCACTTACCTATGTTTTTATTTTATGTTAATAACCGCCAACGTTTCGTGTATGTGGCGTGCCGACCGAATGGGAGGCATGAACATCATACACATTGTTCTCTGCTGTGTTTCTTTTAATTTCAAAGGTTGTCTAAATATTCAATGATTAAATTCAAGCCTTCTTCATCCAACATTGTCGTTCCAATAAGTGGCATTTCTCTGTCTTGAATAGCTCTTTTAATTTTATCTTCTTCGTAAAGAATTCCTGCTGCATTAAGTGGTGTTTCGTATCTAAAATCAAATTCCCGTTCGGCAGACCTTTCCCAAGAATCTGGATTATGACAGTGGGCACAATTCATAGCCAAATATGCTCGTCCTCTTTCTTCCAAGGAAGAGTTTAAGTTATTATAATTTGCGATTTGACCAATTTCATTAATTGAAAAATTGTTTAGCAAACCTAAATTTTGTAAATGCGTAATTTGATTTAAATAATTTCCGTTTCTTTCTACATTTCGATTAAGATTTAGTAGAGTTGGTCCTAATGGAGTCATTTTTGAATTTGACTGATGACAGGTCATGCATTCATTTTCTGTCGGAATATGATATAGCGTTGAGCGATTAATTCCATTTTTATCTATCCAGGTGATTGGAGTATCTAATCCATTCAATTCTAATATTGCTTCACTTTGATTTTCATTCCATATGTAAGTTGCAACATTCCATACATCGTTTTCTTTTATTTCAAGCCTTGTTTCAACAACTCTTTTCCCTAAAGTAGTATCTCGTTCATCGTTATAATAAAAAAATGTTTTAGTTAATATTGTTCCATTGGGGAATTCAATCATTTCATCAATTGATTTTGTGATTTGTGTTCCAGCAGGAATTTTTACAAGTCTTTGCTTATGAGAATAATCAGTAAAAAGTACAGAACTTAATTCCAGCAATTCAAACCCATCAGAAGGAGATAAATTAGAAGGTGTCCCTTCAAAAATTTCGTAAAAGGAAAGACTATCAGCAAAGACTACTGTTTTGGGAAATCCAAAGTCAGGAATTTCAATATTTGAATTGAATTCTTCCTTATCACAGGAGATAACTACAAGCAGTATCAATCCAATTATAAAAGCAAAATATTTCTTCATTTTCTCTATTTTTTACATTTTGAGTTTATCTGTTACTCAGATTATATTAATTGAACAAAGATATGTCTATTTATGTCTGAGAAATAGGACAAATGTCCTCAAATGCTATTGTATAGAGATTTCTCGTCTAATTCTGGATAATGTTCTCCGTGTAATTCCTAAGTATGTTGCAATATGCTCAACATTTGCTTTCTGTAGAACTTCACCCTGTTCATTAAGTAATCTTAAATATTTTTCTTTTGCAGATTCATTGTTCAAAACAGAGGCGTATGCTTCCATCTCAACATATGCTATTTCAGCTAACAATCTACCTATGTTTTGCCAAGTTATACTTGTACCATATAGTTTTTGCAATTTTTCATAATCAATTACTATGAGTTCAGTTTCTTCTAATGCTATGATAGAAAGCAAAGACGGTTCTTGGAGGATAAAGCTTCTATATGAACTTACAAACGTACTTTGAGTGCGAAAACAATGTGTGATTTCTTTAGCCTTGTCATTAAAATAAAAGGTTCTTAAACTTCCTCGGTTTACAAAAGACATTTGTTTACAAACTTTTCCTTGTTTAAGTAATAAATCCCCTTTTTTTAAATGAACTTCATAGAAATCACTTTTCGAGTCTTCAAATTCTTTGTCAGAAATTGAAGTCAATGTTTGTAAAAATGTTTTTAGTTTATCCATTTTTCTTTTTCATTTCATTGCAGAGAACGTCCCGCAACAATGACGGACGCAGCTTTTGCTGCGGCTGACAAATGTTGCATTTGTTGGACGCTGTATTATTTTTTATTTTTATTCGTTATTTACTCGTAATTTTTGGCACTTTGAATGACTTTGTCTTTTACGTTATAAATATCACCTACTTGCTCAATTACAATTTTTTCGCCTTTGCGATTTTCATCAAATACTTCAATATATTTAGTGTTTCTATTGAACCATAATCGGCAAATTGGTTTTCTATTATTATTATCAAGTAAAATTCCAAAATAGCTTTTAGTATCTCGCTGTGCAATTCTACTTATATCAATATGTTCTGCTAAAATTGCTTGAACTATCCTAAATCCACTTAGTTCCTCTTCTGTGGTTTCTATACCTTTTTTTTCTTCTTGTACCGCTGTTTCTTGACTTGGTACAGTATCTTCTTCTATAACTTCTGCTTCAGAACCTGTTATTGTTTCGGTTGGTTCTACTTTTTCTTGGTTATTAATGGCAATTTGTAAACGTTCATTTATCAAATCATTAATTAGATTTTTTATAGAATGCTTAACAAGGTCTGTAAACTGTTCTAATACTTTTGAAGTTACTCTACCTTGATATACCTTTGAAGCAAAATATTTTACAAAATCATCACTTGGGTTTTTAAACTCGGTGGGTAAAATTTCTTTGATTTCTTTAGAGTATTTTAAATCACTTGCTATATTGATGATTTCTTCTGCGTCAAAATTTTCTGACTGAAAACGTTTTAATTCATTTGCTGTATTCTCACTTATTTTTGCAAGATTAAATTCTAAAAATGGTTTTTCATCCATTTTGTTATTAGCTTCCAAATCTGAATAGAAACGATAATCAGCACCGTTTGTTAAAATTGCAAATCTCGCATTTGTTACATGGAAATAGCGATGTAGTTGCGTTTTATGTGGGTCTAATTTTTCTTTCCAATGCTTACATTCTATTATGATTATCGGTTCACCGTCTTTTAAAATGCAATAGTCAACTTTTTCACCTTTCTTTATTCCAACATCTGCTACATATTCTGGAACAACCTCTAAAGGGTTAAACACATCATATCCTAATGCTGAAATAAATGGCATTATAAAAGCATTTTTTGTTGCTTCTTCTGTTTGTACCTGGTCTTTTAATTTTGTAAATCTTTCTCCTACTCTTCGTAGTTTATCAATCAAATCCATTTTTATATATTTGGTTTATGTAATATATTTAGTGTTATTTTTTGCCTTTATAGCGTCCAACGTCCCGCAACAACGACTGGACACGGCTTTTGCTGTGGCTGGACGATGTTGCATTTGTTGTACGCTGCTTTATTTTGATTTCAACTTTTTTATTACGCTTTTTAATAGATTGATATTTTGCGTTAAAAGCTCATTGACTGTTCCCTCGTTTGGGCTATGAACCAAAACATTTCTATAAGTGGTTAGATAAGAAATGTTTTTAGTTTCATCTTCGTCTAAAATTCCTTTACCTGTTAAATATATTTGAAGATTTCTTGGGCTTATCCTACTAATCTCATCAAGGTTTCCATTTTTAGAAGCTAAACGCTTTAATTCGTCAAACAGTGTATTCCATGCGAGAATAAACATACCATAGAACTGACTTATATTTTCTATGATTTTTTCCTTTTCTTCTTCTGTAAATTGAAATTGTGTCATATCTTTTATAGCATTCTCAATAATCAATTTAAGTTCTTGACATAAACTTTTTCCATTAACTAAATCTTCATTAGAAAATAAATTATTGTGAGCAACTTTATGTCGTAGCTTTTCGAGATTTTGCCACATTCTTTCAAATTTATTATCCTTGAATGTTTCTTTGAAATATTTATTGTAGTTTGATTGTAACTCTTTTTTTAAACCCTTAATTGCATCCGAATTTTCCTCAATACTCAATATTTTTTTAATTATATCTTCTTTACTAATATAGCCTGATGATAAAGAATACACCATTTTTCCAAGTTCACCAAAGTCTATTAAAAATACTTTATTTTCTATATACTTTGAGAATTTTTTTTCATTATTTTTCCTCTTAATAGCTTTTTGCTTCATTTCGTTATCTGCGGTTATCTCCCACCAATTAACGCCTAATTTTGTAATAAAAAATTTTATCAAGTATCCTCTCAAAAGGGTTTCTAATTCATTTATTAAAGGATAAAGTTCACAAGCAATTTTTTTTGAAACTTCATCTTTTGTAACATAGATGTAACCAAATTTTTGTTGCTTGAGGTATTCTATAAGTTTCAATCTGAAATGCTCAAGTTCATTATATTTCCCTTTGACCGAAATTTGGTAAGAAATTTCAGATGTATCATCTATATTTGAAGATGCAATCTGATTTATTTTACATATAATAGCTTTATCTTTTTCAATTATAGATTTTCTTCTTATCTCAGGTTTCTTCCATAATTCACTATTGGATATAATTAAATATAATAACTTTTCTTCCCCTTTCGCTTTTACATCCTCTTTGGTGTCAACACATATTATTTGAAACTCTAAATCCATATTTATTTTATTAGATTGTTATTTTTTCTTTTAGTAGCGTACAATGGATCGTGACGAAACCGTAGACATTGATTCAATTCAATAGAGCGTATTGAATTGGATTGATGTTGATGTTGTTGTCACTGTGTTGTGTGATGTCCGATCCGCTTGCGGTCGGTAAGTCATACAACGCAGTGACAACACGAAGTGTCGGCACGAGCCGTTGCTATGCAATCCGAAGGATTGCATAGCAACG
>JBGCFH010000309.1:0-25497 GCA_045106825.1 Saprospiraceae bacterium
ATGATTGCCACAAAAATCTATTGATGTAAAAGTATTTTTGGTTTTTTGAAAAGACCAGTGGAATAATAAAAATTTGAAATCTATGTTATACCAACATCAACACATCAACACATCAACACATCAACACATCAACACATCAACACATCAACACATCAACACATCAACACATCAACACGTCAACACGTCAACACGTCAACACGTCAACACAATCTTGATAGATTTCAAATTTTTATTATTTCACTGGATTTTTCAAAGAACCAAACTTCTAAATATTGGAACGATGATAATTTACGAAAACCCTGAAAAAGACCTTAAAATAGAAGTTGTTAATCAAATCAATAAAGAGATTCAAGATTTGCTTTGGGCAACAAAATGGGGAACAAACGGGCCAATTTATCAAAAAGTCAAAAATTCGGATAAGGATAATAATATTCACAAACCTCATTTTATTGTATTAAAAAAATCGAATAAACTTATAGGAATGTGTACAGTGAGTCAACGTTTGATGTGGTTTGGTGAAGAGGAAATTATGTCTTGTTATCTCCAACATTTCTCTGTTAAAAAAGAATTTCAAGGAAAGAAATATAGTCAGTTGTTAATAGATACTGCAAAGAAATATTTTGAACGAATCATAGATGTTCCATTCATCGGTTATGCTTATATTGAAGGTAGCAATATTCGCTCTCAAAAAGCTGCAAAATTTATAGGTTATGACCCAGTTCGTAATTTTAAAACTATATTTTTTAGCCGACTTTTTCCTAAAAAACACCCGAATGTTCGGCGTTATCAATCTTCTGAAAAAGTAACGATTTTGAATAAATTAAAATCATTTTATAAAAATTATGGTTTTGTACATTTTACAAATACATTTCATCATGACAATTATTTTGTAATGGAACGAAATGGAGAAATTGTAGCTGGTGTACAAGCCTTCCCAGTAGAATGGAAAATATTGGAAATGCCTGGTTTAGTTGGAAAAATAATTATGAATATTGTTCCAAATATTCCAATCATTAGTCGATTGTTCCAACCTCAAAAGCATCAATTTTTAGTATTTGATAGTCTATTTTGTCAAAAAGGACAAGAACATGATTTAATAAAATTATTAGAATCAACATTGGCAGAATTGAATCATTATTCAGGTTTACTTTGGTTTGATACCCGAGATAATTTATTTATCAATTTAGAAGCCATCAATCAATGGGGAATTTTGGATAAGGTCGAAGGAAAACTACCAGTCACAACAATTGCTAAAATTCATAATCTACCAAATCAAAAGATTGAGGAGTTCAAACAAATGCCAATGTATATTGCTGGTTTTGATAGCATTTGATAATGTATGTGAGCTTTAATAAAAAGTATTTTTTTGTTTTACAAATAAGTTTGTAATCTTCCATTTTACGATAACGTTATGGTTGACATAAGGTAAATTTTTACAAAATCCTTTGACACTCATCAAATAGTGCGTATTTTGTGCCTCAAAATTTTTTTTGCATCAAAAGCAAACAAATGGCTAAGCGTTCTCTCTTTGATTATATAAAAGCAACAGTACCAGCAGCTTATCGTCCATTATTGAATAAATTTCTGGTGGCAACAGTATTCTTTAGTATTTGGATGTTGTTTTTTGATAGGTCAAGAGTGATTAATCAGATTAAATTAGAACAATCACTACGCAATTTGCAAACGCAAAAGGAATATTATGAAAATAATATTGAAGAAGTCAAAGCACGTAGAGAAGAACTATTCACAACTGATGAAAATTTTGAGAAATTTGCAAGAGAACAACACTTGATGAAGAAAAATAATGAAGAAGTTTTTGTAATTGAAGAAGAGTAATATCAGTTGGCTGCTAATAAATAACAGGCAGTCAATATATCATAAAGTAACTAACATAAAAATTAATATTCATCGGAAGATAGAAATTCTAAAAATCGAGTAAAGATTTTTTAATTCTAATCCAAAACAAATCATATAATTCAATGGCTGTTTTAGTAAATAAAGACTCCAAAGTAATTGTACAAGGGTTCACGGGTAAAGAAGGAACCTTTCATGCATCACAAATGATTGAATACGGAACAAATGTTGTCGGTGGTGTTACACCAAATAAAGGTGGTAAAATGCACTTAGACAAACCTGTTTTCAATACGGTAAAAGATGCTGTAGAGCAAGTAGGTGCTGATACTTCTGTTATTTTTGTACCACCAGCATTTGCAGCAGATGCTGTAATGGAAGCTGCAGATGCAGGAATCAAAGTGATTATCTGTATCACAGAAGGTATTCCTGTTCAAGATATGGTTAAAGTAAAAGCATTCATTGAAGAACACGACTGTCGTTTGGTTGGACCAAATTGTCCAGGTGTAATCACACCAGGTGGAGCGAAATGTGGAATTATGCCAGGCTTTATTCATACGCCAGGTCGTATTGGTATCGTTTCTCGTTCAGGTACATTGACTTATGAAGCGGTAGATCAAGTGACTAAAGCAGGAATGGGACAGTCAACTTGTATCGGTATTGGTGGTGATCCAATTATCGGAACAACGACTTTAGATGCTGTGAAATTATTAATGGACGATCCTGATACGGACGGAATCATCTTAATCGGTGAAATCGGTGGTAATATGGAAGCTGATGCTGCACGTTGGATTAAAGATAATGCAACAAAACCAGTTGTTGGATTTATCGCAGGTCAAACTGCTCCTAAAGGTCGTACAATGGGACATGCCGGTGCTATCATCGGTGGAAAAGATGATACAGCAGAAGCAAAAATGGCAATCATGCGTGAATGTGGTATTCATGTAGTTGAATCTCCTGCTACTATTGGTGAAACAATGGTTAAGGCTTTAAAAGGATAGTATATTGTATTCAATTGGCAGTTTGCAATAAATTGTCATAAACACAATTGAATATTTTTATATAAAAAAGGTGAAGTAGCGATACTTCACCTTTTTTTATAACCAAAATCATCACTTTGTATTGATTTCATATATAATTTTACATTTTACTAAACGTTGAATAATATAATTTTGCTCTTTGATAATTTTTTGACAAAATCATCCGTGATATTAATTTTATAGTCGCCACCGAGATTTCGGGGCAGACAGAATACACAAATTTTAAATGAGTAAAAATAATTGAAAATAATTATTAGTGCATTCGTGGCAAAAATTGTCAATGAACTTATAATTTTAACAATATGGTATAAATTCTGTGCGTATCTTATTGATTATTAATCACTTTTTAGTTAAATTAAGGTTTAGGTCATCAAAAAAATAGATAAACGGAATGCATATAAACGGAAATAATAAATAATTTCTTTTTATATAAAAAAATACATTCTCAAAATCAAAAACTATGAAACACTCTTTAAGTAAAGTTTTTTCAATAATTGTTTTAGCTTTAATTTTATCTTTTCAGGCATTGGCACAAAACAGTGACTTGTTGGATAAAGCCAATAAATATTTTGAGCTAAAAGATTACAAACAAGCTATCTCAACGTATCTAAATGTATTGCAACAAAATCCAAATGAAACGACTGTATATGGAAAGTTAGCAAATAGTTACCGATTCACTAATGATATGAATAATGCTGGATTGTGGTATCTGAAAGCGGTTCAATTACAAAATTCTGATCCAGAGCATTTTTTTCAATATGGTAAAGTCTTGCAAATGTTGGGCAAATACAGAATGGCCGAAAAATACTTTGAAGAATACTCTAAAGTAGATGCTGTAAAGGGTAAAATATATGCAGAATCGGCTCGATTTGCAGCACAGCGACAAGGTGATGTTCCACTTTATACGGTTTCTAAAGAAAATATTAGTTCAGCCTCTGATGATTTTGGTGCTGCGTTTTATAAAGGAAAACTCATTTATGCTTCAAGCCGTACCGATTTAAAAAATGGTATGAATGACAAAGATCCTCGCTGGAAACAAGGCAAATTAAATCAATTGCTGATTTCTCAACCAAATGCAAATGGTACACTTGGTCGCTCAACTGTTTTAAAAAAATCATTCAAAGCTAAAACGAATGAAGGTCCAATGTCTTTTACGGCTGATGGTAAAACGGTTGCTTATACTCAAAATCAATTTATAAATGGTACTCGTCATATTCCTGAAGCTGGAGCAAAGATGCGTATCTATATGGCTTCTGTAGTTTTAGATGATGAATGGAATAAGCCACAACCGTTTACTTACAATAATCCAGAAGAGTATAATACTGGTTATCCTTCACTGACACCAAATGGCTCTGCGATTTACTTTGCTTCGGATATGTCCGGAGGCTATGGCGGAATGGATATTTATGTTTGTTATAAAACGGGTGATAGCTGGTCTGCACCTCAAAACTTAGGATCAAAAGTAAATACACCTGGCGATGAAATCGCTCCATTTATTAATGAAAACGCATTATATTTTTCATCTAATTATTTACCAGGATTTGGTGGAATGGATATTTATAGAGCAGAACAAATTAATAACAAATGGGATAGAGTTTTGCATTTAGGCACCGGTGTTAACTCGTCATCGGATGATTATGGTTTGGTTTTTCATGATAATGGTATTGGTTATTTGACTTCAAATCGTAATGGAAATGCAGATATTTATAAAGTAGAAGTTACATCCGAACGGGTAGAAATAGTTGTATTAGATGACAATGGACAACCTGTTTCTAATGCAACAATTGATTTCTCTACTTGTGGTGAAAAATCTGTCGTTACTGATAATAATGGACGTTTCAAATTTATTGCAAAAAGTGGTTTAGACTGTCAAGGCGTTGTGGTGAGTAAGCGTGGATATGGCTCAAAAGTTATCAAAGTTTCTGCGGCTAATCAAGATTTGAGATTGTTAGAAGTTCGGTTGACTCGTGAAGCTAACCAAGAAAATCGTTATATCGGAACAGTTGTAGATGCGAATACTCGAAATGCAATTCCTGAAGTAAAAATTGAGGTAATGAATATGATAAACCTCGAAAAATCAGAAACTTATACAGATGCTCAAGGTCGTTATGGATTGGCATTAGCACCTAAGACAACTTACAAAATAAAGTATATCCGAAATGGTTATACCGAAACGAATAGAAATGTTCCTACTGGAAATGGTACAGATAAAACGATATTGAGTGTTCAATTATTAGAACCGACAGAAGGGAAAGTTGCGGTTGTAGATAATACGCTACCTGATGAATATGACATCGTTGATGATACCAAAGGAACAACACAACTAAATTATAACGATTTACCAAAAGTTGCTTATGATGTACAATTTGGTGTTTTCTCAACACCTGATAGAACTAAATTCAGTGATTTACGTGGTTATGGATATATTTATAGTCAACGAAGAACTGCAACCTTGAAAGCATATAAAATCGGAGCATTTCGTACTCGTGCAGAAGCAGAAAAGGTAAAAGCAAAAGTTCAAGAACTCGGTTATGAAGGTGCTTTTATTACGAAAATAACGGACAAAGATATGTTAGCACAAGTCTTAATTCGTAGAAAAAGTAATACAAGCGGAAGTGCAACAACACCTCCAGGTGGCAATATTAAGCCAACTCCTCCAAAGCCAAAACCAACTACAGCATTAGCCTATAAAGTACAATTAGGTGCTTTCAATAATCCTGCTTTCTTTGATAAATCAAAAGTAGATGGTCTTGGTAATATCAGTTATATGAAAACTGGAACAGGCATTACACTGGTTCTTTTAGGAGATTTCAAAACGTATAAAGAAGCAAAAGTGTTAGAAAACAAAGTAAAAGAAAGAGGTGTAACAGCTATGGTTGTTGCTACGAAAAATGGTAAAAAAGTACCTTTAGGTAAGGCTTCTTTGAAATAAAAATTGATTACTAATCAATTTTATAATGAATATTCACTTTGTTTATAAAACGGAGTAAGTAGATTTAAATGGTTGAATTCTATTTTTTATATATAGAATTTAACCATTTTTATTTACTAATATTGTAGCATCATCAACCGTCAATGAAGCGGTTGTTCGCCATTTACCAATTTTACTTGATACTTGTAGTACACTTATTTAGAAAATCCAGTATAAATTAATATTCACGTTTCGCTGAAACGTAAAATAGAAATCACAATCGCTGAATTTTGCTTCGCAAAATGCTTTTTTTACGCAGATTTTCTAATAATTGGTAAAAAAATGATTTTGTTAATGAAAAATCTGCGTGAATCTGCGTGAGATGATTGTTTTGAAAGGCAAAATGTAATATTTTCATTTTTAAATTTAATATCAGCGAAATATAAATTAATATGAAATCACACTTAAATATACAGAAAGGTGGTGATAAATTACCAGAAACAATTAACCGAAAATTCAAACGTAAAAAGCGTCGAGCGTTATCGGCAGAAGCGTTTGTAAAAGCAATCTTAGATGGTAATCGAATTATATTAAGTCAAGCAATTACTTTAGTAGAAAGCAATAATGTAGAACATCAGGCGAAAGCTCAAAAAATCATTAATGCTTGTTTGCCGCATTCAGGTAAATCTATCCGAGTCGGAATCACAGGAACACCAGGTGTAGGAAAATCCACTTTCGTGGAATCAATGGGCGAAGAGGTTACAAGTTTAGGAAAAAAATTAGCCGTTCTGGCGATTGATCCAACAAGTCAGATCAGTCATGGAAGTATATTAGGGGATAAAACCAGAATGGAAAATCTATCGAATAATCCAAAGGCATTTATTCGACCGTCAGCAGCTGGTGACTCACTCGGTGGTGTCGCACGAAAGACAAGAGAAACGATAATTCTCTGTGAAGCAGCAGGTTATGATGTGATTTTTGTGGAAACAGTTGGCGTTGGTCAATCAGAAGTTGCCGTACATTCGATGGTTGATTTCTTTTTATTATTATTATTACCAGGAGGAGGAGATGAACTGCAAGGCATCAAAAGAGGTGTTGTGGAAATGGCAGATATGATTGCTATTAATAAAGCTGATGGCGACAATTTGGCGAAAGCCAAAGAATCAAGAAAAGCGTATCGAAATGGTTTACATATGTTTCCTCCAAAAAACAGCAATTGGACAGCAAAATCTATGATTTGTTCGGCTTTAAAAAATACTGGAATCAAAGAAATTTGGCAAACAATTCAGCAATATCAACAATTTACTAAAAAGAATAATTTCTTTGGACAAAACCGTCAGAATCAAGCTCAATATTGGCTCAACGAAACCATTCAAAATCAATTAAAATCACGATTTAAAAATCATATTAACGTAAAAAACGCATTCCAAATGATTCAAGAACAAGTGCAAAACGGTGAAATTACACCTTTTGCGGGTGGAGAAATATTAATGAAACTATTTTTGGAAAAATAAAAATGGTTCTTTGAAGTTTTTCAAAGAACCATTTTTACTATTTCAATCGTTTCCAAGTTTGTGTTTGACCGATAGAAGGTAATTTCCAATAACCTCTTACTTTCAATTTATCGCCTTTTCCAGCGAGTTCAACTTTACAATCAACGATAAGTCCTGATTCGGGATCAAGCACCTTTCCTTTTGTTGCCGCTTTCAAACCTTTAACCGCTTTCAATCTTGATATAACGACTAAACCAACAATCGGTTTATTATAGCGATAATCATCTTCTGGACAATTTGTACAAACAGGGTTTTCTTGACCTTCGGGTTGAAATAATAACTTGATTATTTTACCATAATACATTCCGTTTTTAGCTTTATAAATCTTGATATGACTTCGTTCTTCGCCCGATTCATGATCTACCGAAACCCAAGTTCCAACGATGGTTTTATCCGTATTTGTTTCCAAATCTGTAGTCGGAATCGCAGATGGAACAAAAAGTAAACTTAAAAATAATCCATATATTAAGTTGCTCATTTCTTTCGAGTTTTATGAAAATAATTCTATTCATTATGTAACGTAACAAATAATAGTTTCAGCATTTAGACCACAAAATTATTTGAATGTAACAACTTGTTTTTGTTTAAAAAATACCTTTCAACACACGTTCTCGATAACTCGCACCTATTGGCAATTTTGATTTACCAATTACAACCTGATTTCCTTCCAACAATTCTACTTTATTAATCGCTACAATATATGATTTATGAATACGAATAAATTGACTTATTGGCAATTCTCTTTCCAACTTTTTCATCGTATTCAAAGACAAAATTCGTTTTTCACCAATATGAAAAGCAACATACGCTTGCATACTTTCTATATAATCAATCTCTGAAAATTTTAGTCGATGAACACGATGTTCGGACTTGACTAAAATATAATCTTTCGTATTATTTTCGACTTTTGCTTTCGCAATTGTCACTTGTGAACTTTGCAAACGCTCAGAAACTTTATTCACCGCTTGAAAAAAACGTTCAAAGCTAAATGGTTTTAATAAATAATCAACAACATCTAAACTATAACCTTCCAAAGCGTATTTTTCATAAGCTGTTGTAAAAACCACAAACGGTTTTTGGTTCAAACTCTTGAGAAAACTAATTCCCGTAATTTGCGGCATTTGAATATCCAAAAACATGACATCAACGGATTGTTCTTGTAAAACGGCTGCTGCTTCCATTGGGTTTTTACACATTGCAATTAACTCCAAATTCGGAATTTGACTAATATATTTCTCCAATAATTTTCTTGCCAACGCTTCATCATCTACAACTATACACTTCATTTTTTGTGTCTTTTGTGGTTAATTTTTAATAGTCAATTCAACTGAAAATTCTCCTTCTTTTTTCTCAATCTTCAATGTATGTTTATTTGGATAAACCAGTTCTAATTGTCGTTTAACATTATTTAAACCAATTCCACCGACTTTATCTTTAGCAAACTCGTGTTGTGGTAAACTATTCTTTATTTCAAAATAAACCTGTTGATTATCGTTTGATAATTTGATATTTATCCAACCATTTTCTAAATCTTCAATTTGACTATGTTTAAACGCATTTTCGACAAACGGAATCAATAATAAAGGTGCAATCATGATTTCAGATTGTACATTTGTTATATCAAATTTGATATTCAATGGTTCATCATCTTTGAGCGAAAAAAGTGCAATATAATTTGTCAAATATGCTAATTCTCTACATAAAGGAACTTTCTCCGCATCACATTCATATAATAAATATCGTAACATTTCTGATAATTTCAACACTGATTCACCAGCTGCATTTGGATTTAGCATTGTTAAAGTGTAGATATTATTCAAGGAATTAAATAGAAAATGTGGATTGATTTGCGACTTTAAGAACTTGAGTTCTGATTCTAATTTTTCAGATTTTAGCTGTGCTGTTTCTTGTGCCGATTGTGCCGCTACAATCGAAATTTCGTATAATGCACTACTCAAAAGTACCATCAACATTGGAAAAAAATTTCCAAGGAAATAAAATAGAAATGTTCTATTTTTTCTTCTAAAATCTGGTGGAATATAATCTGGTGCATCAATTATCGAACGAATCCAAACTAATAATAATGATAATCCAATGGTTAAAATTAATGCAGTAAAAAGATATTGTAGTGGCTTCTCCCTAAAATAAAAAGTTGGAAAAAGGATTTTTAAATTTAATGGAATAATAACAAAAGCACCTAAAAACAGTGCAGAAGAACGATAAATCAGCCGCTCATCAAGTTGTCCACCAGTGACGATATAAGGTAAACCCCAAAAGATAAATGCCCAAATACCGATTTGTATTCCTATACGTTTATTAACCATCGAATTCATGTATTCAAAAATGGGAAGAATTTAATTATAAAACAATAGAACTTTATGAACGCATCGTTTTTATAAACAAATACAAGTTTTTTATGAAAATCCATTTTTTTAGTGGAATATAAGATAATTATGATGATTTAAAAACGGCAGAAAAACTATTACAAAAGAAGCTTATTAAGAGATTTTGGATGTTTTTAAAAATGAAAAAGAGGTTGTATCAAAAGTATTACAAATAGTATTTATTTTATTTGTAATATATTGATTTTAAGCCTATTGAAGCTTCAAACTTTAGTAAACTTGTTCTTTTTTATAGCTTTTGATACAACCTATTTGGATATCAATCATTCAATTTTTCTCCAAAAGCTAAATCACCAGCATCACCAAGACCTGGAACAATATATGATTTTGCCGTTAATTCTTCGTCAATTGCACCAGCCCAAATTTTAGCATTAGGTAACAATCTCCTAACGTAATTTATACCATCAGATGCTGCTATTGCTGCTGCAATATGAATTTGTTTTGGTGTACCAAACTCTTGCAAGTGCTGAATTGTAGCGACCATCGAAGCACCAGTTGCCAACATCGGATCAGCAATGATTAATACTTTTCCTTCTAACGATGGACAAGAAACATATTCGACCTTTATTTCAAAAGTACCATTTTTGTGATGTTTGCGATAAGCTGAAACAAAGGCATTATCTGAACCATCGAAGATATTCAAGAAACCTTGATGCATCGGTAAACCTGCTCGCATAATTGTTCCTAAAACAGGCATTTTGGACGGCAAATCAACTTGTGTCATTCCTAAAGGTGTTTCTACTTCAAACAATTCATAGTCCAATTCTTTACTAATTTCGTAAGCCATTAACTCACCGATTCGCTCCAGATTTCTACGAAATCGTAATCTATCTGTTTGAATTTCTACGTTTCTCAATTCTGCTACAAATTGATTAATTATACTATTCGATTGACTAAAATCTGTTATCATAATAATGGTTTTTGATTTATTCAAATGTAAGAAGTTTCCGACAGGATTAGCAGAATTTTACAAGATTTTTTACAGTAGTAGCTGTTACAAACAACGAAACCATTTCAAATTGTCTTCAAAATCTAAAAACGGATATTGCACTCGTAAATTATTAATTTTAGAAATTTGACTTTTCAAAAACTGTTGATGATTTTCTGAATTTACATCAAAAGGACGATGATTTTTTGCTTGAATCAGTTTTTGAATCTGCTTATTAATTTGACGTGTGTTGTCTGAAAAGTAGGCGTTTTCAAAATGATTCCAAACATAATTAATCGCAACATTTGATGGATGAATCATATCTTCTTTATAAAAACGATAATCTCGCAAATCATCTATTACCAATTCATACGATGGAAAATATTCAACAAAATCATACCGATTTACTAATTCATCAACAGCTAATAATAAAGTTGATTTACTACGTTGATTTTCAATTAAACCATCTCGAATATGCCGAACTGGCGAAACCGTTAGGATGATTTTTAATTTGGGGTTGATTGTTTTGAGTTGCTTAAAAATGGATTCAAAAGCGGTTGTAATATCATCTATTTTTAGTCGCTTTCGCTCAAATTCAGTATTCGGTACTTTATGGCAATTCGCTACGATTTGACTGGTTTGCTTATATTCAAAAACGTTGGCTGTTCCAAAAGTTAAGATTAAAAAATCTAACTTTTGAAGCTGAATATTTGCCGATTGAATAGAGGTATTTATTTCGTTCAAACACTCTTTTTTATCCGCTTTTGCAAATCGTCCGTGATGATAAAAACTTTGCCAACGATTATTGAAATAAAAAATATCACTTTCACTAAATAATTGATTATGAATGATTTGAGTTAAAGAATCAGCAATTGAAATGGGATTAAATAAAATCCCATGAGGATTAATTAGTATCGGAAATTTATAATTTAATAATTGCTTACCAATATGTTCTGAAAAACATGAACCAATACTCATCAAGTTTGTTTGATGCAAGATTTCATTATTGGATTTTGGCACAACTAACCTTGTTCTGTAACTTTCCATAACGGCTAAAATACGACAATCTTAGATAGATTTTGCTATCTTTTTTGTAGAACTTTAATATTGTAGAACAAATAAATGTATCTTTTTGCAATATTTTAAATATGAAGTGATATATTAAATTTTGCGTTTTAAGATTCTCATAACAGCCTCTTTTGATTTCAAACTGTTACCCTTTATAGGTGTTTAAACATTAAATAAAATTGTACTTTAAAGTAAATCAATTTCCATTCGAAGCGTTATTTTTAAGCATTATTAAGTACATAAATGTATTAATAGTTTATTCCGACTTTTCATTAAAAAAATAAAACGAAAAAGCAGAAATTTAATTATTTTAGCTTATATATTTGTCAAAAAAGTCAAATTAGAATTTTTTTATATTTGGCGTATCAATCCAATCAAAACAATAAATTATGAGTAATTTTTGGTATTTAGAAAATATAGATGTGAATGGTATTTTTTGTCCTCAAAAAAGTGCTGCACATACTCATATTCAGCATCAATTTAAAAAAGGAGAATATGTTTATTTACCAAATGAGCATGCTGACAAAATTTATTTTCTAACAAATGGTAAAATCAAAATCGGTACATATTCTGATGATGGCAAAGAAATCACAAAAGCGATACTTGGTCCAGGAGAAGTATTTGGTGAATTATCAATTGTCGGAGAAGATAAACGGCGTGATTTTGCAATCGCTATGGAAAATACAGAGACTTGTTTGGTTACTACAGAGGAAATGACAGAATTGATGCGCGAACATTCGGGCTTAAAATTATTCATGATGAAAATCATCAGTTCACGATTACTCAAAATGGAAAAACGCTTAGAATCATTGGTATTTAAAGATTCTCGAACTCGTGTTGTTGAATTTCTAAAAGAATTGGCAACAAATAAAGGGCGAAAAATAGGTTTGTACGAAGTCGAAGTTAGAGGATTTTTGACACATCAAGAGATTGCAAACTTAACAGCAACATCACGCCAAACGGTGACAACAGTTCTCAATGAACTCAAAAAGAAGAACATTATTACATTCAATCGTCGAAGGTTGTTGGTAAGAAGTATGGAGAATTTGATGTAAAATTTTATGCAGATTTCAATGTACATTGAAATCTGCATAAGGCATCTTAAAACCAAGGGCAATTAATTCGAGCAAAATTATATACTAAACCAATTCCCACAAAAGCATAAGAATCCGTGTTTTGGGAATTTCCACGTTGATTTCCAGGAACTCCACTACTATTCAAACTTCTATCAGATAATTGAATCGAAAATTCATTACGAATTTCCTCCAAATCTCCTGGATCCGCATAAGTTGTACTTACATCATCCAAATAATCTGTAAACAAACGACGAGAACTAATAAAGATATTTAAGCTCCAATCGAAACTCAAATCGACCTTAAATCCACCTCCATAATTCATAGCGACTTGTGTCAAATTATACTCTTCACCACGAAACTGACCTTCTGTTCCTAACGGTTGCAAATCATACCAAACACCATCAAGTTGTGCTTGTGGATTGAAACTATACAGCGAAAGACCAGCAAAAATATAAGGTGTAAAACCATTGTATTTACTTCCGTGTTCGTATCTTAGAAAGTTAAATTCAAAATTTAGATTTCCTTCTAATAACTCAGAACGAAAACTTAGATTACGATTGCGTTGGAAAACATCTTGCGATATTGCGTCATTTCCACTTATATTACCATAGTTTCCACCAAATTTTATTGCCAAACGTTGATTAATATTATAACGAGCAATCACACCAGCGGCTAATTCAGCTTGACCGAAATCATAATTTGGATTCAAATCACCAAAATAATGTGATGTTCCAATCCAGCCTCCTGCTTCCCAGTCTTGTGCTTGTACTACCGTTGCGAACACACCTAAAACGGCAATTACTAATATCTTTTTTACTGCTTTGATACTTAATGAAATCTTCATTTCTTTTATTTTTCAATACCAATGAATAGTCTTTAGAGTTTTTAAACATACTCTTAGATTTTCGTCCACAAATAATGCCGAAAATATGGAATATTTTAAGTCTCCAAATCTATTTATTTACTTAATTTGTGTTGTTAATTTTTTTTAAAGTGTAAAGATACGTGATAAGCAGTTCTGTTTTTGTTATTTTTCCTATTTGCCCAAAAGGCTACTGCATAAACGACATTTTTTGAATATAGATTGTTTTGAAATAAAGCTATTTTATAAATAGATGGTTTATATTTGATGAAATTAGATACTGAATTTGAATAAATTTGTCCCTTGAAAACGGATAGACTAACTACAAATTGAGCGTACAATCAAATTATGAATCTAAACTTTTGAAAGAAATCTACCTTTTGTAAAAGGAAACAGTGTTGTTATTTTATGAAATTATTGCTTTGAAAATCCTAAATGAAGAAACTTGAACCAAAATATCAACTCACTTTTCCTTCTGACGAAGAGGTTCGGATTACTTATCCGAAAAGTCCGAATATTTGGATTGGTCAAGTATCTGATGGTATTTTATCGGTTAGTGTGATTTTATTTTTTTTGTCGGTTGTCACCGAATTAGTTAGTTGGAATCTATTATTTATATTCTTAGGACTTAGTGTGATGTCTATTTTTTTTAGAACTCGATTTCCATCAAATAGCCTAAAGGAAATTTCTTTAAAAACCGATTATTTTAAATATGGCTATGTCGTTGGTATGAATAATAGAGAGAAACACATTACACCACCAATGTTTATTGATTTTCGTATAGATGTTCAGGCTGATGTGATTAAAGTTTCGTTTATGGATATTGTACTGGATTTACATAATATGGATGATTTGCCCATTTTTATTGATAAAGTCGCTGCGATGTTTGATATGAAATATATAGATACGTGTCGATTATCAAATCATCAAGAAGTATTAATGTATCAACGGAAAACCTTGTCGAATATCATTTACCCAACTTTAATTAATATCGTGAAACAATCAAACGGTTTAGATTTTTATGATATGGCAAACCAGTTTTTTTGGCTAAAATTTGATGAGTTACACCAGCAAATTTTTTATTATGACAAAACATCAAGGTTTCCTAAATTGGTGATTTCATATAATGAAGTGCGGCAAATTGATGTGATATTTAACGCTGGGAAATGGGTTGAAAATGGTAAAAATCGAATTGTGATTAATGCCATTTTAAACAATAATACGAAAAAAATGGTTTTTGAAACGACATTAAGAACAAGGCAAAAAGAATTAATTTCATATCGTGATACGAATCTAATATTTATGGAAATGCAAAAATTACAGCATCTAAAATCTATTAATATCACAAAACAGTACAATATTCAATGATAATTTTGTTACGAATTTACGAATACACGAATATTTTGAATAAATTAATTCGTGTATTTGCAACTTAAATAAAAATAATATCAAACACTTTTTTACAAAAAATTTAATGACTTGGTTTGCCAGTCATCATCGTCCGATGCCTTGGAAAGGAGAAAAAAATCCTTATTTCATCTGGTTATCAGAAATCATCTTGCAGCAAACTCGTGTCGAACAAGGTTTACCTTATTTCCTAAAATTTAAAGAAAACTATCCAACTATTACAGATTTGGCGAACGCTCCAGAAGATGAAGTGATGCGAATGTGGCAAGGTTTGGGTTATTATTCAAGAGCAAGAAATTTACATTTTACCGCAAAATATATTGCGTATGATTTGAATGGACAATTTCCAAAAACTTACACCGAAATATTAAAACTAAAAGGTGTTGGAACTTACACAGCAGCCGCAATTTCGTCTTTTGCTTATGATTTGCCTCATGCGGTTGTTGATGGAAATGTGTATCGGGTTCTATCTCGCTACTTTGGAATCGAAACACCGATTGATTCTACAATTGGTAAAAAAGAGTTTACAAAATTAGCCTATGAGTTATTAGATAAAAAACATCCTGCGGATTATAATCAAGCGATTATGGACTTCGGTGCAACACAATGTACGCCTAAAAATCCTAATTGTAAAAACTGTCCTTTTAGTAAAAAGTGCATTGGCTTAAATACGCAAAAAAATGATATTTTACCAATTAAAACAAAAAAAATTAAAAAGAAGGAACGTTTTTTCCATTATTTGCTTATTAATTATGATAATTCCGTATATTTACAAAAACGTATGCAAAAAGATATTTGGCAAAATTTGTATCAATTTCCAATGCTTGAAGTAGATAAAATGCTCAATGTTATTGAGTTGCAAAATGCTACATTTTGGAAAAAAAATGTTGGAAATTTAGCAAAAAATCCACCAATTATTTCTAAAACATACAAGCAAATATTGACACATCAAAAGATTTGGGCGACGTTTTATGAGATTGAAATAAAAACAGAATTAGAAAAAAAATTAGTAGAAAACGAAGGATATATATTAGTTGCAAAAACAGATTTAGATAAATTTGGATTTCCCAAAATCATAGATTTGTTTTTGAAAGAGAAAACCTTATCTTTAAAGCTGTTTTAATTCCTTTACAATAAATTTTAAGAATTATGAAATCATTAAATCGAGTTACCTTAATTGGTAATCTTGGGCAAGACCCAGAAATTCGTTATTTAGATAACGGCGTTGCAGTCGGTCGTTTTTCGTTAGCAACAACAGATAGTTACAGAGACAAAGATGGAAACTGGCAAGATAGACCGACCGAATGGCACAATATTGTGGTTTGGCGATATTTGGCAGAACGTGCGGAGAAGAATTTGAAAAAAGGAATGACGGTTTATGTTGAAGGCGAAATCAACTATCGTACTTATCAAGATAAAGATGGCAACGAAAAGAGAATTACAGATATTATCGCTCGTAATTTTAAGGCGTTTGTAGATAGAAGAAGTAGTGGCGGTGGAGAAGGAATGATACCTCCTGCAGCAAATGATCCGTTTGCGAATCGCTCACAAAATAATAATGCACCTGCTGCTCCACAAACTAATAACACTGCAACTACAAATGATAATAATGACGATAGCGGAGACGAAATGGGAGACGATTTACCATTCTAATAAGTAGTAAATAGTAAGTAGTAGGTATTTACCTATTACTTACTACCTACTACTTAATACTCATAAAAAGTGGAAACAGAAGGGGAAAGGATTTTATTCGATAGCTTTGAATTATTATTGTTCGTTCCTAATATTGAGAACATTCTGGCGTACATTGCTATTTTGATATTGTTGGTCTGTTCTGCATTGATTTCTGGTTCGGAAGTTGCCTTTTTTTCATTGAAAACAACAGATTTAGCAAAACTACAAACGTCCGAGAATAGTCGAGATAAAATCATTTTAAATCTTTTAATCAAACATCGTCATCTATTGGCGACTATCTTAATTTCTAATAATTTTATTAATATTGGTATTATCATTTTATCCTCTTTTACATTGGATAAAACGTTGGTTGTGTTAGCATTAGCAGATTGGATGGTTTTTCTAATCAATGTGGTTTTCGTAACATTTGTTTTGGTGCTTTTTGGAGAAATCGCTCCAAAGGTTTATGCGAATTTAAATAGTATAAAATTAGCTCGTTTGATGGCTAAACCGTTGCAAATACTTGGTCGTATTTTTAAATATCCAAGTGATTTGTTAGTAAAAAGCACTTCTATTATTGAGCGAAAGCTCGAAAAACAAACGGATAAAGAGGAAATTTCTATTGAAGAATTGGAACATGCGATTGAATTAACGATGCAAGGTGAAGAGGAAAACGAAACTACAATTGAGCAAGAAACGAACGTTCTTAAAAATATCCTTCACTTTGGAAATAGTACAGTAAAACAAGCGATGCGTTCTCGCTTAGATGTTTTAGCGATTGATATTCAAATCTCTTATTTTGAATTATTAGACCTTATCAAAAAAAATAATTATTCCAGAATTCCTGTTTATGAAAAGCAATTAGATGAGATTAAAGGCGTTTTGTATGTCAAAGATTTAATTCAACACATTAATGAAAGCAATGACTTTGCTTGGCAAACGTTGATTCGTCCACCGTTTGTAATTTATGAAGATGAAAAATTAGAAGATTTACTGCATATTTTTAAATCTAAAAGAATACATTTAGCGATTGTTGTGGATAGAGATTATGGCGGAGTTTCTGGGATTATTACGATGGAAGATGTACTGGAAGAGGTCACTGGTGATATTGAAGATGAGTTTGATGAACCGTTGGAATCACTCTATTTGAAGTTTGGTGATAATGTATATATTTTAGAAGGAAAGACCTTATTAAATGATGTTTGTCGAATTACAGATATTGATATTGATACGTTTGAAGATGTTCAAGATGAGGTTGATTCTTTGGCAGGTTTGGTCATTCAGTTAGCAGATGATTTGCCAGTCGTGAATGCTTGTTTCACTTACAAACAGTTTATTTTTGAACCAGTTGCAGTGAATGATAGAACGGTGACTCAAGTAAAAATGACAATTACTGATGCTGAGGAGTTGTACGCACAAGTACATTCTTGATGATTGTTTGAAAAAATAATAAATTATATAAATGAACAAATTACTGATTATTACAATAATAACATTGCTTTTTGCTGCTTGTGGAAGTGAAGATTATACACCAAAACCTCGTGTTTATCCTCGAATGATTTTACCAGAAAAAGGCTATAAAAATGTTGAAGGAATTGATTGTTATTTTGAATTTCAGCAGCCGATAGCTTCTAAAATTCAAAAAGAAAAAGAGTTTTTTGGTAAAAATATCGAAAACAGTTGTTGGTTTGATATTTATTATCCGCAACTTAATGGTGCTGTACACTTCACATATTATCCGATTACAAAGGAAAAACCATTATATAAATTGGTAGAAGATGCTTACAGAATGGAAGAACAGCACATGCAAAAAGCGAGTCATATCACTCCTTTAGCGATTATGCGTCGTGATGCTTCCGTGTTTGGAGAATTTACTGAAATTGGAGG
Source organism: Saprospiraceae bacterium (assembly GCA_045106825.1). Lineage (GTDB taxonomy): Bacteria > Bacteroidota > Bacteroidia > Chitinophagales > Saprospiraceae > CAWVWD01. The sequence continues at coordinate 18,660 of JBGCFH010000309.1, forward strand.
AGATGTTGGTACACCTTTTCAGTTTTATCTGACAGATAGTACAACACATTTTTTACGTGGCGGATTGACTTTTAATGCTTCTGCCAATTCCGATTCGTTAGCTCCTGCTATTCAATATGTTAGAGAAGATATGATGACTTTGATTGAGAGTCTTCAGTGGAAATAGGAAAAGTCAACGGTATTCTTATGTTTTAACAATTCCTTTAGTGTAACTTTTGAATCAATGGTCGTTATGCCAATAAGAAATTACAAATGTTTGTTCGTTGTGTTTTTTCAACGATTATAGTTTTTTGTAGAAGTGTTTTTTTTAAGGTCATCTTGTATAAAGGTGACCTTACTTTATTGCTTTTGGCAAAAATTGTCAGTGAACCAAAATTTTAACCTATAAAAATAAAAAACGCATTCCCATATTTGATTTGGAAATGCGTCTTGATACTATTACGATTTTTAATCGTGAGTTTTATTTTAATACTGTTTTGGTTGTGGCGTTTTCTTCTTACAGTTAAAACTAACTATCAAATTATCGAAGTAAGCCATATTTCCTGTATCCGCAACACCTTTTTTAGCCGACTTTTTTAAGAATAAACGAACTTTTACCGCTTTAGAAGTCAAGTTCACTGATTTATCTTGATATGTCCAAATCATTCCTGTGTGTGTTACTCCAAGTTGAACATATTCTAAAATCTTGTCGTTTGCATCCATAATATAACCATAAAGGTAAGCATGACCAGTTGGTGCATTTGGTTGACTGTTGCGAGTATAGCCTCCGATATAAGCCGTTTTGCTTCCTGTTGGAATCGTGATATCTTGATAAAAGTGTGAATCACTTTGTTGTACTTGAAAAGCCTTATTTCCACCTGCTAAATTAGCAATATTTGTTGTTCCGTGACTTGTCCAATTTGCTTCACCATTCTTTGCTGTATTATTTTTAACATGATTTTTGCATGGCTTCGTGTCAGGATTTGGTGTTTTACGATTACAATTAAATGCTATAATTAAATTATCAAAATACGCCATGTTTTTCGTATCTGTTTGTCCATTGATATTTGAACGCTTCAAGAATAAACGTACTTTTTTAGCATCATTTTTTACACTTACCTTCTTGTCTTGATATTGCCATTTCATTGTTTTGTTCGTTACACCTAATTGAACATATTCTAAAATTTTATCATTTGCATCCATGATATAACCATAAAGATAAGCGTGACCAGTTGTTGCATTTGCTTGGCTATTTCGTGTCCAACCACCAAAATAAACGCTATTCGTTCCTGCTGGAATGGTCATATCTTGATGAAAATGTGATGCACTTGTCAATACTTGAAAGGCTTTATTTCCACCTGCTAAAGTAGCAATCGTTGTGCTTCCATGTGTTTCCCATTTTGCAGCAGCATTGTTAGCAGAGTTGTTCTTAACTTGATTTTTGCAACTTTGTGCAGATAATGAAATTGTTGCTGATAACGTGATAATAGTCAATAATACTAATTTGAAATAATGTCTCATTTTTTGTTTTAATTTTAGTGTGTGTTTAAAAAAATTAGTTACAAATTCATTATTCTATTTTTTAGAAAAGCATTGTTATAATGCTTGTTTGTAACTTGGTCGATAACCTAAAAATTAAAGGTTATCAGGTGTTAAGTAGTAATTAAAACAGGATGTGTATATATGAAATTTTAACACGATGATGCATCAATTTTGTTTCTATAGAGTTGTATTAAAACATATAACTTAATCATATTCAATTAATTACTTATGCATAAATAATTGAAAATACTACGCCAAAATTAACTCGAAGTCACTTGATACCTACCAATCAGTTAAGAAATCGGACGAACGTTAAAAACTTTAAGACAGTCATTGTTTTTTTTATATTTGTTTTATATAGATATATGCTGTTTTTTTTATAGAAATGCTATTTTTCGATATTTTTACGACCATTTTTGATTAGAATGCCAACTTTAGTTTTGTAGAAAAATTATTTTTTAATAAAAACTTTTAACTTATAAAACAAAAAAGCCTAATAGATTTTTGAAATCTATTAGGCTTTTGTATCAAATTTTTTGTGAAAATCTCCAAAGTTTTTACAAAAAAAATTACAAACTAAATATTCGTAGTAAACTATAAAATTATCGAATCACATTATACTTAGAAGCATTTGCTGCATCAATTTGAATCATCGCCCGATAGACACGTTGTTTTTGAGTTTGGTCAGCACCAACGAATATTTGCAAAATTTCGTTTTGTTTGGATAACGCAAACACCTTAATAATCATAGAATTACGATAAGCTTTGTGTGCTTCCGCAATTTGAGTAATCGCTGTAGCACAAGCCGTTACACCACTTCCTGTATCATCAGACATTCTATCCAAACCTCCACGGTGATACAAATACATCGCTTTACGATAAGGTTCCATACGTGGATTTAAGATATTTTCAATCAACCAATAACGATTGATTTGACCTTTTTCTATTGATGTCCAACCTCCAAGAGATTGTGCCACATTTGATGGAATCGTCGAAACGATATTTTGAGCTTCTTGAAAGTAAGCGTCACCTCCTAACTCTGAAAATGAATCATAATCTAAACCCAGAAGTGTATAAGCATAAAATCCTAAGATAGACGACAAATTATCTTGAAATACATTTTTAGCAAACTCGACTGGTTGATATTCTTCGTAAGTGAATTGTATATCACCATCTTGATGATTAAAAAGTACCGTTTCATAATTTGTATTAAATATTGGTCGAGAAGCATTTATGGCTAACTCTGCTTTGAATGCGGTTGCAGATATTTCTGATTTAATATTCAGTGTCAATGTAACTTCAATACGTTCTTCGGGTTCAAATTCATCTTCTGTCCATTTTGTATTATTGAACATATCCCGAATCGATGTTTCTAATGTCTTAAATATTTTGGGATCAGCAGTTTGTAATTGTGGTGTATTGACAGTTACTTTGGCATTAAATTCTTGTGCTTTTCCGACAAGGACTAAGCACAAAGCGAAAATTAATATTATTGATTGTTTCATATTTTTTATTGATTGATGATTGGTTGAATTGTGATATACCAAATCATAATATTTTTACTATTTTATTAACAATATCGTTGGCAACTTCTACTTTAGTTTTTAACTCAAAAACTTCTAAGTTATTGTTTTTATCAATTAAAGTTACCTTATTAGTATCGTGATTGAATCCTGCACCTTTGTCTTTTAATGAATTTAAAACAATAAAATCAAAATTTTTGCGACTAAGTTTACTTGTTGCATTTTCGATTTCGTTTGTTGTTTCCAGTGCAAAACCAATAATTAATTGTTCATTTTTCATTTTTCCTAAAGTCGCAGCGATATCCAAAGTCTTTTCTAACCCTAATTTCATCTTGTTTGACTTCTTCTTTATTTTTTCGTTGGCAGCATTTTTTGGACGATAATCTGCAACGGCGGCTGCCATTACTGCAATATCAACGTTTGGAAAATGCGTTGTCGCTGCCTCATACATTTGTTGGGCGGTCTCGACATTGATAGTCGAGATACCTTCAACTTGTGTTGATAACCTTGATGGTCCTAAAATTAAGGTTACTTCTGCACCTCGATTTGCCAGATTTTCTGCTATTGCGATTCCCATTTTTCCAGAAGAACGATTTCCAATAAAGCGTACTGGATCTATTGGTTCGTAAGTTGGTCCAGCAGTAACAATCGCTCTTCTACCTTTCAAATCTTGAATAATTTGAGGTGTAAAAAAATCAGCTAACATTTCAACAATATCTTCTGGTTCTGCCATTCTTCCTGCACCTACTAAGCCACTTGCCAATTCACCATTTCCGACAGGAATCAAATGGTTTCCATCACTAATTAAGGTTTCAACATTGCGACGAGTTGCAGGATGTTCCCACATATCCAAATCCATCGCTGGTGCAAAAAACACTGGACAACGAGCTGACAAATACGTTGCTACCAACATATTATCACACAAAGCCGAAGCTATTTTCGACAATGTTGTCGCTGTTATAGGTGCAATAATCATTGCGTCTGCCCAAAGTCCTAATTCTACATGATTATTCCAACCATTGCCGCTACTAACTTCTGTAAAAACAGGTCGCTTAGATAATGTTGAAAGCGTCAACGGTGTGATAAAATTTGTTGATGCTCTTGTCATTATAACTTGTACTTCTGCTCCAGCTTTTATTAATAATCGACACAAAAATGCTGATTTATAAGCGGCAATACTTCCCGAAATACCTAAAATTATTTTTTTACCTTTCAGTATATGAAGGTTATTTGTCATATTGTTGTGCTTTGATATTGATAACAAGTTCTGGTGTAAAGATAACATTGATTTTGTTTCTATCTTAATTTGTATCAAACCTAAAATTATCTTAATCTCTTTTCCTTTTCAGAAATACTCTTTGCTTTTGGCTAATTTTGTCATTATGATTGTCATAATATTTTGGCTCTCTATAAATTGGTAAAATATTTTGTACAACTCTGTAGGAAATAAATGGTTCTTTGAAAAATCCAGTGATAAACCTAAATATACGAATTATTTGAATTCGTTTTTTGTGTTGATGTGTTGATGTTATACCAACGTCAGCACATCAACACGTCAACACAAAAAACAATCTTGATAGATTTCAAATTTTTATTATTTCACTGGATTTTTCAAAGAACCAAATAAATTAAAGAATATGAATCATACAAAACTTCAAATACTACTTTTTATTGGAATTGTCGGAATATTTGCGGCTTGTGCTGATAATACGATTATAGACGATAATATTACACTTGCAGATACAAAATACGAAATTGCGGATTCTGTAGAAATTCTTTATAGCGATTCGGCAGTTGTTCGTGTTCGGATTAAAGCACCATTATTATTGAATTATTCAGACAAAAAAAATCCTCGACGAGAGTTTCCAAAAGGAATTTTAGTCGAATTTTTTGATGAAAATAAAAATATTCAAAGTAGATTAACCGCAAAAACTGCGGTACAATACGAAAAATTGAATAAATTTATAGTCGAAGACAGTGTAGTAATCAAAAGTGTACGTAATGAAATGATGGAAACCGAAGGTTTAGTCTGGGATGAATCCAGTCAAAAAGTACACACTGATAGATTTATTACAATAACAACGGCAACCGAAGTGATTAAAGGTTATGGCTTTGAATCCGATTATGATTTTCAAAATTGGGAATTGAAAAAAGTAAGTGGACGATTGAAAGCGGATAGAGTGAATCAGGATTTTTTGGAATGATTCGAGTTGCGAGTTACGGGTTTCGAGTTTGACGAATTGACGATAATATTCAACTATTGTTAAATTATCAATTTTAAAAAGAACACATTTGTTGTCTATTCGTCAAACTCGTAACCCGCAACTCGTAACCCGCAACACAAACAATGTTAACAGTATACATATTCATATTATTTGCCTTATTAGCTTCTGCTTTTTTTTCGGGTTCTGAGATAGCTTTTATCTCTGCAAATCGGTTGAAGATAGAAGTAAAAACACAGCAAGGCGAGTTATCTGCTCAAATTTTATCCAAATTCTATGAGCAACCGTCTGCATTTTTGGGAACAATGCTGGTCGGTAACAATATCGCTTTAGTGATTTTTGGAATTTTGACCGAAGAAGTATGGAAAGAACCATTGCAACAAATGTTGCCAATTTGGTTGTCGGGCGATTTTTCGGTGTTGTTACTATTGACTTTAATCACGACCGTTATTGTACTTTTAGGTGGAGAATTTATACCTAAAACATTGTTTCAAATGTTCTCCGAACGATTGCTTTTATTCTTTTCTATTCCTTTAAAAATAATCTATTGGCTACTTTTTCCAATTGTTTGGATAACGGTTAAGATTTCAGAGTTTTTATTAAAAACCTTTCTAAAAACAGAAATAACTGAAGAAGCGTACACCTTTTCTCGAATTGATTTAGAGGACTTTGTTACTGAATTTAGCGAAAGCGTAGAAGAAAAAGAACAAGAGTTCGATTCTGAATTACTGCAACAAGCCTTACAATTAAGAACAATTACTGTTGCTGATTGTATGATTCCAAAAACAGAAGTAGAATGTGTTTCGGCTGATATTAATATAGAAACCTTGAAACAAAAATTTATTGAAAGTCGATTTTCAAGATTGTTAGTATTAGATAATTCAGGAAAATATTACAAAGGTTATATTCATCATCAATCTATGTTTAAGGATTTTAAAAAGATAGAAGAAATCATTTTAGAAATTTCGCACGTTGACATTGACGATGATGGTTATGAGATTTTAGACGAGTTTATTCAAAATAAAAAAAGTATCGCTTATGTTATCAATCAAAAGAATGAAACGATTGGTATTATTACGTTAGAAGATATTTTAGAACGAATTTTCGGAGATATTGAAGATGAACATGATGATTAGAAAATGATTGTGTCGCCTTCGGCTGATTGTGTGATTGTATCGCTTCGCTGATTGTATCGCCTTCGGCTAATTGTGCCGAGTAATCGGCATCCCGAAACGAATATTCGTAAAAAGCAATAAGCGAAGCGACAACAATCACACAATCAGCCAAAGGCGACACAATCAGCGAAGCGACACAATCAGCCGAAGGCAACACAATCAGCAAAGCGACACAATCAGCCAAAGGCGACACAATCAGCGAAGCGACACAATCAGCCGAAGGCAACACAATCAGCCGAAGGCAACACAATCAGCAAAGCGACACAATCAGCCGAAGGCAACACAATCATTTAAAACTCAAACTCACTCAAAATTTCTTCCTCTTCTTTACTCGCCAATATTGATGGCAAAACCATCGGAATATATGCTTCACTTTCTTTCAAAATATCACGAGAAA
>JBGCFH010000031.1:0-9896 GCA_045106825.1 Saprospiraceae bacterium
TTATGATTCTATGTGGTTTACAGTAGCGGCTGCTTTAGCTGCCGTATGAGTTTGTGATATTTTCGGCAGCCCCGAGGACTCGGGGCCGTTACTTAGCATCAAAATATTCAAAACCACGTAAAATCATAAAGAACCAAAAAAACTTATCTAAAAATTATTTTGAAATCACAATTTTTTCGATTTGTCTTTCAGTATTTTCATTTTCAAATTCTAAGAAATATATTCCTTTAGAAATCATAGAAACATCAATCGAGTTGTTTGTTGGATTAGAATACTGGCGTATTAATCGACCATTCATATCAAATAAACGTATTGGCGAATCAATATTTTTGCTAAATATTATCCTATCAACTGCTGGATTAGGATAAAGTGTAACATTATTTACTGCTGTATTACGTTCAACTCTAATAATTTCAGAATACTCAAAACGACCATCAAAATCTTGTTGTTTTAGTCTATAATAATTGACAGTAAATGGAGTATTATCAATAAACTCATAAACTTGATTTTCGATAGTTGTGCCATTTCCCTGTACAAAGTCAAGTATTTGCCAATCTTCTCCATTATTACTTTTTTGAACTTCAAAGCCTTTATTGTTTGTTTCCGTAGCAGTTGCCCATTCTAAAATAATACCTTCGTCAGACATTTTACCATTGAAAGCAATCAATTCGACAGGTAATGAAATTGTTGCGGAAGTCGTTGCGTAAGTTGCATCACCTCCTGTTCCGGAACCATTACCAGCATTACCAGCAACATAAAACTTAACTTGACTGGAAGCAGGTACTACCGCAGGAGAAACCCATTCTATGTTCCAAGAAACTGTTCCACCTACTATACTTTTAGCAGCACTTTGAACTAAGCGGTTTACATCATTTAATTTTGTTTCATTTACTGTAGTGTTGAAAGAACCAATTAAGGTATTGTTCGCACCGCCATCGGTTGCAAGGATTTGGAATCCTGCTCTTACAGCATCAGCATCATTGACTGTTATTGTCATTGGGTAAGTCGTATTTGGTTGCATCGAAGTTGGCAAACCTGTTAAAATAATACTTCCATCAACAGTTCCTCCTCCATGACAATGACTACAATCTCCCGTATCTCCAGTTGCACCTGCATATTCTCCGCTTCTTCCATTAGATTTTGCTAATGAAAGTATTCCTGCAATCATAATAAGTAAGGTGAAATACTTAGACTTCATAAATAAATTCTTTTGAGTTGAATAATAGATTTACTGCTCCTTAACTTGGTTAAGGAGACAAAATTTGTTAAAATAAATATGATGAATTGTAATCTAAAAAGGTGCTTATCTACTAACGGAATAAATTAGGTTTTGTTTAGAAGATTTATTGGTAAGAAGATTTTTTTCTGAAATAGAAAGTTATTCATGTAACAAAAAAAGTTATTTTTGGTGACGGAATCTTAATAACCAAGATGTTAAAATTTAGACTGTTGTCTATTATTTTTAATGATAAAATACGCTTTATTTATAAAAAAATGATATTTATCATCTTATTAAGTAATGAAAATTACTGTGAAAAAATAGGTGAAATGAGTTTTCTGTCCTAAATTAGCGGTCTGTTTTTATTTATACTAAATCAAAATAAGACTATATATTTCTCAACAATTTTCTACATTTTTGCATTAATTATAATAATATTAAATCAAATTGTATGATAAACTACGCAGTAACTCGAAAATTAACAGATTTGCAAGAGAATCAATGGGGCGAAATTGCTCAATTCAGCGATGAAACAATGGCAAGTCGCATGATGTCTATGGGTATTTTGCCAGGAAGCTGTATTTGTATGATGAAAAAAGCACCAATGAAAGGTGGTGTTTGCTTAAAGATTGATAATAATAAAGTGGCTTTACGTTGTTGTGAGGCAGATACAATTTTGATAAAATAAGTATTTTGATAGGGCAGAGGTCGAACACTTTTTGAAGGCGTTCGACCTCTTTGTATATAGAGAAAGGATGTTTAAGGTAGGATTATTAGGAAACCCAAATAGCGGAAAGTCATCATTGTTTAATCAACTCACAGGTTTACGTCAGAAAGTAGGCAACTTCCCTGGTGTAACGGTTGAAAAAAAGATAGGAACGGCAGAGTTGCCGAATGGTGACAATATTACAATTGTTGATTTCCCCGGAACATATAGTTTACATCCAAACTCGCATGATGAACGAGTTGTGTTAAATATTGTTTCTAATCCAAATGATGAGAATTACCCAGACGCAGTGATTTATGTCGCTGATGTTATGAATTTAGAAAAGCATTTATTGCTTTTCACACAACTTCGAGATTTAGATTTTCCAATTGTTTTGGCGTTAAGTATGAGTGATGTTGCAAAAAAGGAAAATTTAGAAATTAATCCAGAAGAATTGTCCAAAAACCTTGATTGTCCCGTTGTTTCAATAAGTAGTCGAACAGGTCAAGGCATAGATAAATTGTTAGGACAATTAGTGTATTTCAAAGAGAACTTAGAATCTTTTCAAGCTAAAAAATCTTTCTATACATTAAGTAAACACGAAAATGATATTGCGAAAGCAGTACAAATTAAAAGAAAAACAACAAATAATTATCAAGCATTATTACAAGTACATCATCATGATAATTTGCCTTATTTAAACGATACGGAAAGAAGTGATTTGCACCAGATTGGCGAAAGCCATAATTATCACTATTTACGTGGTCAGATTAATGAAACAATGCAGCGTTTTGACAAGTTTACACCAATTGTCAATCGTGCTATTCTCAATAAAAAATTAGAACAACAACCTGAAACGATTACTGATAAAATTGACCGTTGGGTAATTCATCCAATTTTTGGGCCTATCATTTTCTTTAGTTTAATGTTGTTGATTTTTCAAGCCATTTTTACTTGGTCAGGGATTCCAATGGATTTGATTGAAGGTGGATTTGAGTTATTAACAAATGGCGTAAAAAGTATTATGCCAGAGAGTTTGTTTAGAAGCCTGTTAACTGATGGTTTAATTGCAGGACTTGGTGGTGTTTTGATTTTTATTCCACAGATTGCAATTCTGTTTTTCTTGATTGCAATTCTGGAAGAAATCGGTTATATGGCAAGAGCGGTATTTATGTTCGACAGGATTATGCAAAAATTTGGTTTGAATGGACGAAGTATTGTTGCCCTAATTTCTGGCGGTGCTTGTGCGATTCCTGCCGTAATGTCTACTCGAACGATTTCTAACTGGAAAGAACGTTTGATTACAATTATGGTTACGCCTTTGATTAGTTGTTCGGCTCGTATTCCTGTTTATATTGTATTAATTGGTTTCGTCGTTCCGAGTGTAACTATTGGTGGACTTTTTAATGCTCAAGCCTTGATATTTATGGGTTTGTACTTGTTGGGAATTATTGCTGCTTTAGGTTCTGCTTATGTTTTCAATAAAATATTAAAAACGAATGAACAGAGTTTTTTAATGATTCATTTGCCGAATTATAGAACACCAGAATTTAAAAATATTGGTTTTATTGTTTGGGAAAAAGTTCGAGCCTTCACGGTAGAAGCTGGGAAAATCATTTTGGTTGTTTCTTTAGTATTGTGGGTTTTGGCGAGTTTTGGACCTTCAGAAGCCATGCAAAATGCGAAAAACGAAGCTTTAACCATCGCAACAGAACAACAACTTGATGAGACACAAAGAGAAGATTTATTAGCTGCAAAAACCATCGAAGCGTCTTACGCTGGTCATTTAGGAAAATTTATCGAACCTGCGATTCGTCCATTAGGTTTTGATTGGAAAATCGGAATTGCGTTGATTACGTCGTTTGCTGCTCGTGAAGTTTTTGTAGGTACTATGGCAACAATTTACAGTATCGGAAGTGTCGATGATGAAGGATCGATTCGAGATAAAATGGCAAAGGAAACCCGAACAAATGGAAAACCTGTTTATGATTTTGCGACCGCTTTATCGTTATTGTTATTCTATGTTTTTGCGATGCAGTGTATGAGTACGTTAGCCGTTGTAAAACGAGAAACAAACTCTTGGAAATGGCCAACAATTCAGTTTTTATTTATGAGTGCAATGGCATATTTTAGTAGTTTGGCAGTTTATCAGATTTTTTCTTAATGAGTTTTTTGGTGGAAACACTCAAAATTCAAAATAATAAAAACTTTTCGACAATGGTATTAAGTATTTGGTATCAGGTATTTGATTGAAAATTAATGGAATACCGAATACCAAATATCATTGTAACAGATTTCATTTTTTACAATTTTTTACAATTTTCATCGAAAGCTACATTTTTTTCAGAGAAGTTAATTTTAGCTATGTATCTATGTTTTTTGTCTACTCAATACGCTTTATAATAAAATCCTATATTAAGTATAAAAATAACCGACAATAAGTGACTTTTTTATTACAAAATCTTATCATCATATAGATTACAAATATGGTGATATGAGTTAATTTTTGTATTTTTGTTGGTCGGAATTTTTATAACGAATTTAGCGTTGTTTTTAGCCTTCAATGGAGGTTTGCTCAATTAAAAACAACCAATAGAAACACAACTAAACGTATGAATGTAGGAGAAAGAATTATTCCTATTGATATTACTAAAGAAATGAAAGCGGCTTACATTGATTATTCAATGTCTGTAATCGTTTCGAGAGCCTTACCAGATGTTAGAGATGGTTTAAAACCAGTTCACCGTAGAGTTTTATTTGGAATGTCGGGATTAGGTCTGGTCTATAACAAAGCTCACAAGAAATCAGCAAGGATTGTTGGAGAAGTGTTAGGTAAATATCATCCACATGGTGACTCTTCGGTTTATGATACGATGGTTCGTATGGCACAACATTGGTCGTTGCGTTATCCATTGGTTGACGGACAAGGGAACTTTGGCTCGATGGATGGCGATAGCCCAGCAGCAATGCGTTATACAGAGGCAAGATTACAACGAATTAGTGATGATATTTTGGGTGACCTTGATAAGAACACCGTTGATTTTAAGCTAAACTTTGATGATACGTTAAAAGAACCAACCGTTTTGCCAACTCGTATTCCAAACCTTTTGGTAAATGGTGCGTCAGGTATTGCCGTTGGTATGGCGACAAATATGTTGCCGCATAATTTGACGGAAGTCATTAATGGAATCAACGCTTATATCGACGATAATGACATTACAACCGAAGGCTTGATGGAACACATCAAAGCACCTGATTTTCCAACTGGTGGAATTATTTATGGTGTTGAAGGTGTAAAAGATGCTTTTGAAACAGGTCGTGGTAGAGTAGTAGTTCGTGGTCGTGCAGAAATTCAAAATTCTCCTTCTGGTCGTGAAACGATTGTTGTCAGTGAGATTCCTTATCAAGTCAATAAAGCATCTTTAATCATGAAGATTGCCGATTTGGTAAATGATAAAAAGATTGAAGGAATTTCTGATATCCGTGATGAGTCGGATAGAAAAGGTTTACGCATCGTTGTAGATGTGAAACGGGATGCTGTCGCTAATGTAGTATTGAGTAAGTTATATAAATATACGCCTTTACAAACATCTTATGGTGTGAATAATATTGCTTTGGTGAACGGTCGTCCAAGATTGTTAAACCTGAAGCAACAAATTAGTGAGTTTGTAAAATTCCGTATCGAGGTTGTTCAACGCAGAACTCGCTACGAATTGGCGAAAGCCGAAGCAAGAGCTCATATCTTAGAAGGTATTTTGATTGCTTTAGATTACTTAGATCAAGTAATTGAATTAATCAGAAGCTGTAAAGATGGTGACGAAGCGAAAAAACGCTTGATGGCTGGAGAGTTTGCAAAAGATAAAGATGTCACTTTATCTGAATTACAAGCAAAGGCGATTTTAGATATGCGTTTGCAGCGTTTAACCGGTTTAGAACGTGATAAAATTAAAGCTGAATTCGATGTTTTGATGGAAACAATCAACTATTTGAATTCTATTTTAGATAGTTCTGAACTCCAGTTCAATATTGTAAAAGAAGAATTGCAAGAAGTTAAAGATCGATTCGGTGACGAACGTCGTACAGATATTACATTTTCAGATGGAGAAGTTCGTATCGAAGATATGATTGCAAATGATGAAGTTGTGGTTACAATTTCTCATTTGGGATATATTAAACGTACAAAATCTGATGAATATCGCATTCAAAATCGTGGAGGAAGAGGTTCGAAAGGAAGCAAAACCCGAAATGAAGATTTCGTAGAGCATATTTTTGTGGCTAATGTTCATAATTACCTGTTGCTATTCTCCGAACAAGGTCGTTGTCATTGGTTAAGAGTGTATGAAATACCTGAAGCCGGTAAGAACTCAAGTGGTCGAGTGATTCAGAATATTATTGAATTACCAAAAGGAGATAAGGTAAAAGCATACATTGTTGTCAAAGATTTGAATGATGAAGAATTCTTGGACAATAACTATGTAATGTTTTGTACTCGTAAAGGTCAAGTGAAGAAAACAGAAATGAGAGCCTTTTCTCGACCTCGCTCAAATGGTATCAATGCGATTACTATCAAAGAAGGAGATCAATTAATAGAGGCAAAATTAACAGACGGAAAAAGTCATGTTGTTATTGCATCGCATTTCGGTCGTGCCGTTCACTTTATGGAAGATAATGTTCGTCCGATGGGAAGAACAGCTTCTGGTGTTCGAGGTATAAATATTAGTAAACCTGGTAATTATGCTGTCGGAATGATTGTTATTAATCCTGAAGTGGAGCAAAAAAATATTTTAGTTGTTTCTGAAAAAGGAAATGGTAAACAATCGTTGTTAGAAGAATATCGTTTGACAAGTCGTGGTGGAAAAGGTGTCAAAACAATGCAAGTAACTGAAAAGACAGGCAATGTTGCAACGGTAAAAGCCGTTACTGAAAACGATGATTTGATGATTATTAATAAATCCGGCATCGTTATTCGTATGGAAGCTTCGGCATTGCCTATTTTAGGTCGTGCGACACAAGGTGTAAGAGCGATTAGAATTGATGAAAAAGATGAAATCGCAGATGTAGCAGTTGTACCAAGTGATAATGAAGAAATTGACGAAAGTGTTAATGAAAATTTAAATGAATCTTCGGAAAATGCTGAAAATGTTACAAACGAAGAATAAGTCGTCAGTAGAGTAGTGGTTTGCATAACTTCTTTGGGAATGAATGGAAACCACACTTATAAATGATAATAATCATCATATACGTAAAATATATTTTTTAAAATTTGTGATTAAGAATTTTTGAAATTATCAATTACTAATCACTAAACTATTAATTACTATATAATTATGAATATCAAAAAAATAGCATACAGCTTAGTAATAGCATTATTTGCTGTGACATTTACTGCTTTCGGACAAGACGATCCTAACAAAGCATTTAAAAATGCGAATTCAGCATTTGCAAGGTATAGTCAGTCTAATAACTCAGACGTTGAAAAATTAGAAGAAGCAAAGAAAAATATAGATATAGCAATAAGTAATAAGGATGGTATCATCGCCAAAAAATTAGTTGGTGCTTTAATGGCTCAAGGAAAGATTTATACCGCTTTATCAACGAATGCTACAACTAAAGTAAAATATGAAGATGCATTGGATGTAGCTTATGATGCTTATAAAGCCGCTATGAACAATGACTTAGCAAAGAAATTTCAGAAGGTAAGTTCGGCTCAAGGCTTGGCAACGGTTGCAAATGGATACTTAGTTAGAGGTTATAAATATTATGATATGAAAAACCTAAAAGGTGCATATCAAGATTTTAATAAAATCTTAGAAATCCATGAGTTAGTTGTTCCTGTGGATTCTAAAATCGCTCCTTTAACTGGAAATACTACCGATGCAAATGGTCTTCCTATGCTTGATGACAAAGGAGAAGTTATACCAAAATATCCTGAACACTTGCGTAATACAGCAATGTTGGCAGCAGCAGCAGGAGAGACTAAAGCCGCTATTAAATTATATGAAAAAATATTAGCAAAAGGTGATAAATCTGCTAATGTTTATAATGGCTTATACACAGCTTATATTGATGCAGATGAAGCAAAAGCATTTGAATACTTAGAAGAAGGTAGAAAGGCATTTCCTGAAAATACAGAGTTGTTGTACAGCGAAATTAATTATTTCTTGAAAAAAGGAGATACTGAAAAGCTACAAGCAAACTTAGCAAAAGCAATCGCTGCAGATCCTGAAAACAAAACATTATATTCTGTTTTTGGAAACACTTATGACAACTTGATGAAAGATGCTAAGGATGATGAGACAAGAGAAAAAATGAAAGCTGAAGCAATTAAATATTATGAAATCGCTTTAGAAAAAGATTCTGAATATGCAGATGTTGTTTATTCTTTAGGTGCTATTTACTATAATGAAGCAGTACGTTATGCAAAAACTCGTTCAGAGTTACCGTATAGTGCAAAAGAAGAATATGAAGCAGCTACAAAAGATTTTCAGAAATATGTTGTTTTAGCACATCCTTATTTCGTTAAGTCTGAAAAGATTAATCCTTCAGACCGTTCTACAATCATCGCATTGAAAGAATTGTACGCACAAGCAAATCGTATTGAGATTTCAAGTGAATTTAAAAAGCGTTTAGCAACTGTAGAAGAAGGTGGAAAAGTTGATGCAGCTTATGGCGAACATCCAACAACAGAAGAATTATTTAAAAAGTAATATATAAGAGAAGGGAAATGGCGAAAGCTGTTTCCCTTTAATCGGGAAACTTTATTTAACATAATATAAATTATAGGAAAAAATGAGTATTTCGATTTTAACTCCATTTCAAGATAATATTCAAAAAAGTAAAGCTTTACTTTTTTGAATATCGTCCGTAAGCATAAACAAGATTTTGAGAATATCTTACACATTGTTAAAAAAACAATACATACTTATATGCCAAATTTTATTTTGTGGACAAAATAAAAAACCGCTTATTAAACATCAGTGTTTAATAAGCGGTTTTTGTAATTTAGAACTGGTTCGATTAACTTAATATTTTCTCCTCAAAAAAATTATTCTTTATCACAATTTCAATCCCAAAACTGGTTCGATTAACTTGTAACCGAACCGCTAAAACTTTCCGCCTTTGGTGCATTTCAATTCCAAAACTGGTTCGATTAACTTCGAATAGAACCTCCGAAAGGAGATGGTTTTCAATTAATTTCAATTCCAAAACTGGTTCGATTAACTTACGACACTTGAAAATAATTTATTCAAGCCATCAAGATTTCAATTCCAAAACTGGTTCGATTAACTTACGCTACAAGACTTTTGACGAACGGAACAGAACTGAATTTCAATTCCAAAACTGGTTCGATTAACTTCATCTTCTCGCCTACTAACCTACTCACATAAAGTTTATTTCAATTCCAAAACTGGTTCGATTAACTTTTGATAAGATTCATTTCTTTTTACCAAATTTGGCATATTTCAATTCCAAAACTGGTTCGATTAACTTAAAGCTTTACTTTTAGGCGAAATGAAGCGATTTAAGATTTCAATTCCAAAACTGGTTCGATTAACTTGATCAATTCTTACCAAATTTACATCGATGTTGTGAATTTCAATTCCAAAACTGGTTCGATTAACTTCCGAAATCACTTCCACTTTTACATTTACGCATTCTTATTTCAATTCCAAAACTGGTTCGATTAACTTAACATTAGATATGTCTAATATCACAGATATTGAAAATTTCAATTCCAAAACTGGTTCGATTAACTTCAAGAAGCCTTAGAAGGCATCATTTTGGCGTTTCTCGATTTCAATTCCAAAACTGGTTCGATTAACTTAGGAAAAAAACTTGAGTTTCCTGATTCTTTGATTTTATTTCAATTCCAAAACTGGTTCGATTAACTTTACAAGAGATGTTATCAATGCAAAGATTGGAAATGTATTTCAATTCCAAAACTGGTTCGATTAACTTCAAAAAAGAACC
>JBGCFH010000310.1:0-2807 GCA_045106825.1 Saprospiraceae bacterium
TTTCGGGTAAATTGGAATAATCATCAAGTGTTCTTACATAACTCAAAACGTTTCTTGCTCTATCTTGTGATAATTCAATATTTTGAATGTAAGCATCGTTTTGTTGCCTATAAGTTGCCTCATCAATTGCTCTTTTAGGAACTTCAATTTCTTGAAGTACTAAAGAAATATTCCCTAAAGAATCTTCAACTTCTACAAAAGTTTCTTTTTTTCTTGATTTTGACCTTGACTTCCGAGAGGAAATTGGAGTTGGGTCAGTATGTCCTTCTATTCTAATTTCAGCAATTTTATCTTTATACTTTGGTTGCATAATTACCTCTAAATATCTCGGAAAAAAAGAATTTAATACTTCCTTAAACTTACTTCTTATTCGGTCTTGTCCTGAACTGAATAGTATTTGAGGATTTGTAAATTTTATGGATAAATCTTTATCCAATTCAACATCCCATTTTTTAAAATCATCTTGAAAAACACTATCTAATTCATGGTATAACATTTCTTTTGTTACCATAAAATCTTCAAATATTCTATCTCTTTCCTTTTGCTTTTTTTGAACTTCTAACATATAAGCAATAGCAATAAACATAAAAATCACCATTAAACCAGTCATTATATCCGAAAGTGATGCCCAGTTATTATCTGTGGTTTGATTATTCATTTTATCTTCTTTTACTATTTAAAATAAATTGTTGTATTAATTGGTCTAAACTACTTAATGTCGTGTTCAAACGTTGATAGAAAGCACTATCTATATTTTTAACATCTCCTGCAAGTTTATTATTTGCTTGTTTTATAATACCAATACCTTCCTCCATTTGTCGTTTTGTACCTTGCCAAAATTCCTCATTATAGGATTTTATTTTTTCAAGTTCTTGAAGTTTTACGATAAGCTGTTTTACAGCCGTTTTAATATTCTTTTCTTGTCTAACCCACTGATTTAGTGCATTTGTTGTATTATCAAATTCTTCAGTTGTCTTTTTCAATGTATCAATAGTATTTACAACCTTATCTGTAATTTGAGTGAACTTCTTATCATCAATCATTACTTTTTGAAGTTCTCCAATTAAAGTTTTAAGATGACTATTTTCATCAGTTAAGGCTTTTGTGTTTTTCAAAATACTATCTACTGATCTTGAAGTTGCTTCAATATTAGCTGTTGTTTTATTAAATTGCTCTATAAGTGTAGCGACTTGTTTTTTATTTTCTATTTGCCAAGTATTTAATCGTTTGACACTATTATTAAGTTCTTGGAAATTTTCTTTAACTAATCGCTGAATTAAGTCATTCATTTTAGCATTGAAATCGGTGATTACTCTTTGCATTGCCTCAACTAAAGCTTCTGTATTATTCTTTGCTAATAAATCACTAAACTCATCAAATTTATTTTGAATTAACTTACTATTCTTATTCATGTTATTGACAACAACACCTAATTTTTCATTCATTTGATTAGATGCAGCTTTGTTATCATCCCTAATTATTTTAACCGCTGTTAAAATGTTATTTCCAACAATTTCACTATTTTCAAACTTGCCGATAATCGCTTTATGGTTTTCTTTTGTATTTAAACTTAAAACTTTGAAGTGTTCGGTTTCTTGCTTAGTTAAGGTTGAGATATTATTGCTAATATTAGAATTACCATCTACTGTTGATGTTATTAATGTTGTAAGTAGTTCTTGATTTTTATTATTTGCTTTTTTTATCTCATTTGTTAAATTATTGAAAAGTGTATTATTTGATTTATTAGAATCATTAATAATCGTGATTAATTCTTGTAAAGCAGTTAGTTCAGATGTAGGTTTTGGAGGTACTTCATCGTCTATCTTTTTTCGGAAATGTACTATTAAATTAGAAAAAATAAGTGACAAGAAAATTCCTAAAATAGATGTCATAAACGCAACTTTCATTCCGTCTAATAAAGGAGTAATGCTATCATTTATATTACCTGTATCAAATTTATACAATCCTGCTGCTATGCCCAAAAAAGTGCCAAATACTCCAATCGTTGTAAATACTGTGGGTATGATTTGAAAATAATTAGGATTCGTTTCTTTATACTTAACAAGAGAATAAATGCTAAATATAAGCCATCCTAAAAGGAAAAAATAAGGGAGGTAGATGTCTACTAACAATTGAATTATCATAATAAGTATTAATTAAATTTGATTTTAAAATATTGTTTATTGTTGATTATTAAATATTTATACATTTTTGTAAATAAAATATGATTAATATTCAAAAAAGATACCAGTACGTGCAAATAAAGTAAATAAATATTAAAAATTATTTTTTTAAAGAAAAAATATCATAAAAAACTATCAAATTACTATGATTTATCCAAATGTTGGTTTGATGATAAAACAAATTCCAAAATCCGTTGGACGAAAAATTTCAATTCGCACTTTTTCTGACTTTGTGGTCGATAGCTTGGGAGATTCCCAATCAAGTTGGGAATGACGGAAAAGGGTTTGGGTTTTTAGATTGGAAATTATTGATACAAACAAAAAACGGTTCTAAGTGAACACTTAGAACCGTTCCAAAAAACAACCTTGGAAAGGTTGAATATGAGTAACTGTAGGTTGTACCTACAGAAAAAACTACTTCAAATTCTCCACCATAACCTTCACCTCAATCCGCTCAACCAAACCACTTCTCCCAAAAACTTCCTCACTAACCACCAAATCCAACTCCACAACATCGCCATACATACGAACAACCGAAATACTATTCTCCTCCGCAATCGTATAAACAACAGGAACTTGACAGTACGTAAACGCCAAAGAACCAGCAGCTAATTCGATTTGTTT
>JBGCFH010000311.1:0-9193 GCA_045106825.1 Saprospiraceae bacterium
ATTGCTAATCGAGGCGACAAAAACGGAGTGTAGCCTTAGCTACATGAGTATTTTGTTAACAGCCTGTCCCGAAACCTCGTGGAAAGAGTAGCGATAAAAGATAATTTAGCTTCATACGAAATTATTTAGAATAAAGTCTAATAGATTAAAAACGATTTTTATGGATAGTCTTGAAATATGGTTACAGATATTTTAAATGAAAAAGACCAAAAATCGAACATCTAATAAGATTTTTTTGACAGGATAAACAAGATTCTACAGATTTTTTGCCCTGCAAAAATCACAAAATCCTGTAAAATTCTGTTTATCCTGTCAAAAAGTATATTTCAACTTGTTGAAATTAGTCATTTGTGGTGCATTTTTTTACTTCTTCAATTGCATCAATGCCACAACATGAATAAAAATAGCAGAAGGTGCTAAAAAACCTGCGACTAATAAATAAGGTAACTCGACAAATTGTGTACTCATTGTCGGTGTATCGCTATTCCAAAACGAAGGAAGATAAAAAGAAGTCGCTACAATAAATGCTACAAAAAGTACCATAAAAATGCCCAAAATATTCCAAGCTTTGGCTAAAGAGTGATATTTATCAAGTTTAGGATAGATAAAATACGCTACAAACGGAGCAGAAATTCCCATAATTACATCAAAATTCCAGCCTTCAAAAGTCGCTTTTTGTGTCAAAATTCCAGCATAAAAAGTGTATAATAACAAGGTTTCTACCATTATCCGAAAGGATTGATAATAAATAGGATAGGTTTTCGGAATGTTGTGTAGCACTTCGTCATTACGATTACGAAAGTAAAAAATCGTTGTAACAACAATCAACGGAACGAATATAAGTAACGGAACTCGTGGCGGCAAACTTAGTTCAAATAGTATTTGTTGACTTGATAAAATGTAGAGATAAATTCCCCAAAAGATGAAGAAACCTATCAAAATTCCCATTCTACGGTTTCTGATAGTTTTATCTGCAATCGTTTTGTATAACGCACTTCGATAACCTACAATGATGATGATTGTCATCAAAAGGCTTAATCCGATAAGTCCAAATTCGAGCATAGTTTTGTGGTTTTTTGATTTTTATCTCAACCTTAAAATGAAAGGGAATCATACTCGAAAATTTATAAATTTGAGTACGATTATTTGGCTTCCTTTTCCGAGTTTTCGGAAGAAGGAAAAGTTTGTCCCAATTTTTTATTAGAAGGACGAGTTCAACCGTCAAAATAACCAACCATTGCCATTTTTCAAAATTTCCTCTTTAATAACCTCACCTTTTTCATAAGTCATTCGATAGATGGTATATTTTCGTTCGACACCATAACGACCTCTTGTCGTTTGTGTTTGATTATAAATAAATTGTCCTTTCCACGGTTGTTCATTTTTATAAAAACCATTTGTTGTGTAGGTTTTATCATCAAGTATTATTTTTTGAAAATGTTTGCCGACTGGTTTATCGTTTTTATAATGTCTTTTTTGAGTAAGATTTCCTAAGGTATCGTAATTGGCAAAAGTGCCGTTTTTGATTTGTGTATCGTGATATAATTTTCCTGCTAATAAACGATTGTCGTTTAGATGAATTTTTTCGTTTTTGATTTTTGGTAAGAATTTTTCTACCAACATCAATTGACCATTTTTATGATAAACCTTGATTTTACCATCGACCAAACCATTGTTATAACGGAGCTTTCGGAATATTTTTCCATTGTCATGATAATATTCTATGAACGCTTTGTGTAGCAAACTGTCTCGATAAAATCCCTTTTCTCTTAATACAAAATCGGTAGAATCTTTTGGTCGTTGCCATTGTTCAAAACGGCCGTTTGGTAAGCCATTTTTATAATGTGTAATACGTTTTGAATAACTTCCAAAAGGTTCATAAGAATAAATAATATTATTTAATTTTCCTCCTTTAATATTTCCTTTAGTTCTCATTAGTTCCCGAAATGCATTTTCTTTTACACCATGATAACCACTGGAATAATGTCGAAATTGTCCATTGATGGTATGATTATTTCTAATTTCAAACTGTTTTCCACTGTATAAATTGATTAAGGTTGCGGTGTCAGTCGGTTCGGTCGGCACAAACTCTGCAATCAAGTGATTGTGTGTATCGAACAATTGTTCTTTGATATGTTTTCCATTTTGAAGAATGGTAAGTTGTTTCATCCAGTTGAGGTATGGATTTTCGACTTTTGATGTTGTAATATTCTGAAAATCAATAGGAAAGAAAATATTTGATTTCTCTATTTTGAATGATAACCAGTTTGTTTGAATCGTTTTTATGGTTAAATTGTCAGATTTATAATTTCTATTTGGTAAGATTTCTTCTATTTTATCAATCTCATTAATTGGCAATTGATACGTCAATCGTAAACGATATTTGCCAGGCAAAAAGGTGTAATATTGCCATGATTCATACATGAAATTTTCTAAATAAGGAGTAATATAAATAGGCATATTTAGAGCCGCTTTTGACTTTGCAATCACGACTTTTGTTTTAAAATTATTGATTGTGTCATTGATGATTGACCAATCTGCTTTTTTAGTATAAACGTTGCCATTTTTATCTTGAATCTCAATTGTCCAAAGCCATTCTAATCGTTCTTGATGCCGAATATTTTCTAAAATTACCCAAGGTTTATCGGTTGAGTTGATGGTGAAAATTCTAAAAATCGGTGGATTTGCAGTTGTTAAAGATTGTTCGGTATTAGTGTTGATAAGATTGACTTTGATGGTATCTTGTGCATCAAGCAGAATGATTATTAGTAAAAATAAAATGGTTAATATCGTTTTCATCTATCATTATAATTTTAAAAAATGCTTCGTATAAATCAAAAATTTTTATGATTTTACATGGTCTTGAATTTTTTGAGGCTAAAGTAACAATCTCAAGTCTTTGGGACTGCCGAAAAAGTTCACTAATTCATGCGGCAGTTAAAAGATAACTGCTACTGTAAACTACATAAAATCATAAAGAACCTAATAGAATAATCGTTTTGGCAAGATTTAAGCAGTTTTAACATGGAGAATTTAAAAAATATTAAAAGAATGTGGCATAAAATAACAAATTTAGGAATCAAGTCAGAACAAAGTCTTTCTGAAAAGAAACGGATTAAATTATTAAATCGAGTCGTATTGCTTTTTTCTGCTTTTGTGTCCATCAAGTTTTTTCAAGAAATTATAGTGTTGGATTTCACAGGTTTGCTTATAACACTTGTAATCATGACGCTTTTTCTTACGACTTTAGGATTTCATTATTATAATAAAATTGTTTGGGCAAGAGCATATTTTACAACGATGCTTATTGTCGCAACAAATATGACGAATACGGTTTTTGGTCATGGTTTTGGGAGTGAGTTTGGACTTTTTCCTATTATTATTGCAATCATCATTTTCTTTGAAACTCAAAAAGTTAGGCTTTTATGGATAATGTCTTTTTTTGTTTGTTATTTATTGTCCAGTCTTTATTTACAAAACAACGAACCTATTTTGCTTGAGAATTTAAGTCAATCTACCTACTATTTTATGTTTGTCTCTTGTTCAGGTGCAGTATTTTTAGCGACATCATTTTTTATGAATGAAAACAAAAACTACGATACTCAAATGGTAGAGTTATTAGAACAATTACAAATACAAAATGAAGGTTTAGCCGTAGCAAATAAAGAACTCGAACGATTTGCCTTTGTTGCCTCACATGATTTGAAAACCCCTTTACGAAATATCAATAGTTTTTTGAACTTGATTCAACGCAAAATGAATAAAGGGCAAATAGAGGAAATTCCTGAATATTTAGAATTTGCAACTTTGAATGCCAAAAGAATGTATAATTTGATTGAAGATATTTTAGAGTTTTCGAGGTTTACAAATAGTGAAATTTCTTTTCAAAATGAAGACATGAATGAAATTATAAGTATTGCTATGAGTAATATGGAAGATTCTATTAAATCTAAGAATGCAGTGATTCATTGTGTAGAATTACCAAATATTATTAGTAATAAAACGCAGATGATTTCGTTGTTTCAAAACTTAATTACTAATGGAATAAAATATAATGAATCTGAGATTCCAACCATTAATATTAGTTATGAAGATTATGATAGAAAATATAAAATATTTGTCGAAGACAATGGAATTGGAATAGATGAGGAATATCAAGAGAGAATTTTTGAAATGTTTTATCGTTTACACAATCAAGGTGAATATGAAGGTTCGGGAATTGGTTTGTCATCTTGTAGAAAAATAGTGATGTATCATGGAGGCGAAATTTCATTGACTTCTGAAATAGGGAAAGGAACAAAGTTTTGTATTACTTTACCTAAAATTGCTGGTAAAGAATGATAAAATGATACTTAGCTGGTTTTTAATGAATTATTCAAGAAGTTATTGAAAAAATCATAAGCGCAATCAGTAGAATAGAGTAGCAGATGATATTATGCTTTTATAACAATAAAGAAAAGCGTATTTGATTAATGATATTTCAGGTATATGATGATTAAAATTTTGATAAAAAATGTTGAAAAACCAAAAGATGTCATTAAATATACAAAAATAGGAAATATGTAAAATGAAATTTTTAATTTGGTGAGTATTTTGTATAAGTTCATTTAGTAAATGTTACTTTTATTATAGTAACAAAGATTTTTCCTAAATGAATAAAGTGTGTCACAAAACGATTGCGGTGAAAATCTAATTTATTGTAGTATCACTATAACGGTTAAGTCACCGTTGGAAAACTTGAACTATTGGATATTATCACTAATTCGTGAGAGACTCAAATGAATAGATTGAAAAAACTACATACTTTTTGGCAAAAACTCACCTATTTAGGTGTCGGCGATGACTTATCTATAGAAGATATAATAAAAACTCGATTGTTAAATATTGTACTTTTTATAGGTATTTCAATTGTACTTTTGTTATGTGTTAGAGCGGTAATTGTTCAAGAAATTGGTCAAATGCTTATTATTTTTAGCATGTTTTTAGTGCTTGTTGGTATTCTTCTTTTGAATATTAATAATCGACAATATATCGCTCGATTGATTATCATATTTGGAGTAAGTTTGCCTATGACAGCAACTTTGATTTTTCTTTATCCTTCTCCTTGGGAATTAGAGTTTATATATTTGATGGTCATTTTTGTTAATCTAATTTTCTTTCAAGGTCGAGACCAAGTTATTATTGTTCTTTTTGTCGCAAGTTTATTTATTGCTGCTCATATTATTGAGCCAAGATTGCCAATGGAATACAAAGTTTTAATTCCACTCACACCGAATTTACCGCTTTTTCTCTTTATATTCTTTGTATTATACAGTTCGATTACATTAACTTTTTACCAATCTCAAATCAAAAAATATCAAAGTGATCAAAAGGAAACGATTGACGCTTTACAAAAAAGTAATGTAACCTTAAAAACTGCTTCAGAAGAGTTAGAGCGATTTATTTATATTGTTTCTTCTGATTTAAAAAATCGATTGAAAAAAGTTCAACAACAGATTAAGAAAGTTAGAAAAAGCGTCAATGAATACCAATATGAAAATATCAATGAGCCACTGGATAAAGCAGAAAATACAGCTCGACAAATGCATTTTTGGGTAAATGATATTTTGGAATTT
Organism: Saprospiraceae bacterium; assembly: GCA_045106825.1. Classification (GTDB taxonomy): domain Bacteria; phylum Bacteroidota; class Bacteroidia; order Chitinophagales; family Saprospiraceae; genus CAWVWD01. Next base: position 5,616 of record JBGCFH010000311.1, read on the forward strand.
TCGACAGTCAATCAATCAGGAAAACGATTAGAAGCGTTAATCTCTTTTGATGACCTTTTTACTAATATTAAAAATAATGTTTCAGAAGATTTTGATTTTGAGAATAGAATCATTTGGACAAACATTCCAGATGTTCGATTGAATGAATTAGAGATTTTTATTGTCTTTCATAATGTTTTAAAAATTGCGTTGTGTACAACAGATTCTAAAGTAAGAATAGTAAGTATTCTTACAAATATTGGTTTAAATATTCAACTAATTTGTCCCAAAAATGGTCATTCTTACCATAATGAGCATTTTGAAAAAAGACATGAAAAGATTAAACTTTGTGAATTAATTATAAATGGTTGGAATGGAACGATGAGTGTAAATAATAAAGGCAATATGATTATTTATGAAATACATATTCCGAAAGAAAAATTGGCGAATAATATCGAATGATTGAAAAGATAAAACATATTATTACCGCTTTACGTAATGTCGGTATTCATTCAGAACTTTCGACGGATACAGCCTCAAAAGTTAAAATGATTAATACCGCTGTATTGATTGCGATTACGATTGATTTAATATCATTCGGTTTGGCTACATTCGTTTACAAAACGAATGAGCCGACTGCGATACTTTTAATTATTACAGTCATTTTGGTGGAAGCATTAGTTATTGTTTTTAATGTATTTTTTTCACCCAAAGCCGTTTTTAATTATGTGATCATAAGCCTAACATTACTCTTCACAGGGCTGAAAATATTTTATGTCAATCATTGGGGCGAACAATTTATATTTTTAATCATTATTTATTTCGTTTTTCTATTATTTAACGAACGCAAAACGCAATTTATATTAGTAACCACAATCACACTTTTTTACATTGTTGCCGATATTATACATCAGACACTTCCTGACGAAATGATTCAGTTATTGTTTGATACTAAAGATTCGAGAGTTTATCTTTTTGTAGTGTATATTACATTGTTATCTTTCCTTATCAATCTATTTCATAAACGAACGATAAAAGAAAGTTATGAGCAACAAGCACTTTTGAAACAACTTCAACAACAAAATGAGAAGATTCAAAAGGTTTCTAAAGAAGTAGAACGATTTAATTTTATCGCTTCACATGATTTAAAATCGCCATTACGAAATATTGTTAGTTTTATTGGTTTGACTAAAATCAAACTTAAAAGAAAGCAATTTCATGAAGTCCCAGAACAATTGGATTTTGTTGAAAATGCAGCAGAACAAATGAATTCATTGATTGATGATATTTTGATTTTTTCAAAAATTAATGATATAAAAAGTTATGAAACAAAAGTTGACATCAATGAATTAATGTATAATATCACAATAGAATTAGATGATTTTTTACAAAAGAATAATGGTCAAATTATTTTTAATGCCTTACCTATAATTTATACGAATCCGAAAACACTTAAAATGGTATTTAAGAATTTTATTAAAAATGCTGTTTTATATAATGAATCTAAAAATCCAACAGTTGAAATTACTTATTTTGCTGATAATCAATCACATATATTTAAGTTTAAAGATAATGGAATCGGTATTGAAAAAGAATTTCAAGCACAAGTTTTTGAATATTTTAAGCGTTTACACACCTATCAATCCTATAAAGGAACTGGTTTAGGTTTAGGTATTTGTAAGAAAATTATTGAAAAAATGGGAGGAAAATTGTCTTTACAATCAGAAGAAGGAAAAGGGTCTACTTTTACAGTTTCTCTACCTTTAAATACCGTTAAAATAGAAGTAAATCAATCTAAAAAAGATAATTTCCCTGTGAATCAACTTTGATTTCAAATAGTTGCTTTTGATGTTCAAACAAATCATATCCTTTTTTCAAATTTTTCCAAAACTTATGATAAGTTTGATTCCCATTTTCAATATTTGAGTCCGTCATCTTAAATGGAAAAACATGAACGGGAATATTCATTTGCCCATGTTTTTTAGCTTCATTCGCTAATAGATAAACTTCCTTAATCTTATCATCCGTAATCGACACACAACCGACAGAAGCACAAGCTCCATGAATAAAAATGTCGCTACCAGGTTCGGTTTTATCACTTAAAATCAAGTCAGAAGCATTCGGATAATTTAAGCCTAAAGACAAATAAAAACTTGATTTTGGATTAAAACGATTAATCGTATAAAATCCTTCGGGAATTTGTCGGTCACCTTCTTTACGTTTTGGTCCAAGTGTACCAGAGTTTGTACAAAAAGGATATATTTTTACTAAAGTAAATCTTTTTGAATCCACACTTTTTGCCCAAATTTCCAGTTGCTCGTCTTGTTTAAAAACTCGGAAAAACAACTCAAAATTATTCCAATTCACTTGCTTTTTAGCAAACAAATTGTTGAGCATTGCTTCTTTTTCTTCGTAAGCAATTACTACTCTGTCATCATTATTCATCACTTTATCTTTGACTTCTTGACAAGCGGTTATTATTAAAATCAAGTTTACAATCACTAAATTCTTCATTTTTTTTGAATAGATTATCTACAGATTTTGATTTAAAATAGGAAGAAGTTTAAAAATAGAACAACTTCTTTTTTTGCATTTCATTATACTTTATGGAAATCAATAATATTAAAATTACGAATAATTTCCTTATTTTTGGTAGATATATTTTCGCTTAAATCATTGATTTGTGAAGCTTTCAACGATAATTTAGCCACTATCAACAGTAAACAAAGAGATAAAATCTTATCAAAAACGATTGAAGTTTATCCTAAAAATAAGGAAGAAATGCAGTTGTTAGAAATGGTTTTGAAGAAAATGGGAATTGGCTTTGCTTTGAGGTAGAAATCATTTTTATAATTTGGTTGTTCTACGGAAAAGATGTATTTTCATTAAAAATAGAAAATTATGCAAACAATTATCACAGAACCTCAATACGAAATCGAAAGAGGAAAACCTATGCCAAGTAAAAATCATGCTTTTGTACAAGGAAATTTATATTTCCATTTACGTTCTATGTTTGAACAATTTCAAATTTTGCCCGAAATCAGTTTACAGTTAAGTTCAAGTGAAAAAGTTCCCGATTTAGCGATTTTTGACAATATCGAATTTACACCAGGTAATGATGAAATCCGAGTAAAACAAACACCTTTAGCGGTTATCGAAATCTTATCTCCAAAGCAAAATTTAGGTGATTTATTAGCGAAAGCACATATTTATTTTGAAAATGATATAAAATCCTATTGGTTGATTTTACCCGATTTAAAGTCTATTTATGTCTTTAAATCTCCTCAAGATTATGTTGTTTTTTTGAAAAAGGAATTATTGAAAGATGATGTTTTGGGGATTGAATTGGATTTGGGGAAGATTTTTGGATGAAATTCTCAAAATCATACAATGGATAGAATAACAGAACGTAAGAAAATAGTTAAAGAAATTTTAGAAGATGTTGGTAAAATTCGCACAAAATCTCGCTTTTTGATGCGAACACAATACTTGTTTGATGATGTTCATGGTCAATATATGTTGTATAAATATGGTTGGGGAAATCAAGGCAGAATTTATGGCAATGTTGCTCATTTTGAAATCGCAGAAGATGGCAAAAT
>JBGCFH010000312.1:0-2693 GCA_045106825.1 Saprospiraceae bacterium
AAGTCATCAGGTGACTTGCTAAAAACTTAGTTCTTTTCCTTGAGTTGACGACATTCGATTTTAAATCGCCCGTCGAATTCTTACTTAATTTAGATTGCAGATTATCGTAAAAATCACTAATTACAGCAAAACACATTACGAATTATTTTAAACCGAGAATAGCTGGGTATTTAAGATATTAGATATTTTTGACAAGTCTATAAAACTACAATTTATAGTAAATTATATAAAATCTGCGTTGGAATCTGCGAAAATCTGTATGAGCAAATTTTTGGGACAAGTCCAAAATAAGACAATTGGAATATTTCCGTCAAGTCCTAACGAAATGTGTATGGTTTTAAAATCAATTTATCTATTTTCATTAAAATTTTCTTTCCAATTCATAACTTGCCCCGATTTCTCGGGAATAATTACGAAATTCTCTACCTTTGTAACGAAATTAGTATATCATGGATAATTAATTATTCCCGAGGTTTCGGGACAGGCTAATTTTCCATTATCAATTATCAATTATAACATGGATTTAAAAGAATTAGAAAACGGTATTGACCAAAAAACGCATTGGTATTATCAATCGAAAAAAGTACCGTTATTTAGATATTTCGAGAAAGTTTATAACGAACAAAAAACGCCAATTACGGTAATTGATTTTGGTTCAGGTTCAGGATTTTTTGCTTATGAAATGTTAGAAGCATTTCCTGATAAAATCGCCAAAGTTTTGTTGGTTGATATTGGATATTCGCAAGAAGAAATGGCGATTACGAAAGGTAAAATGGTCGAAAAAGTACATTTTATTCCAGAAGGAATCGACAATTCTATCGTTGTAATGATGGATGTTTTGGAACATATCGAAGATGATTATGCGATTTTGGAAGACATCAAAAGACGCTTGGGCAAAAATGCACATTACTTTATCACTGTTCCAGCTTTTATGAGTTTGTGGTCTGGTCACGATGTATTTTTGGGACATTATCGTCGCTATCGTTTGAATATGTTACAAAAATTGTTGGGTTCACAAAACTGTGAAGTGAAAGGTTTGTATTATATCTACGGTTCGATATTTCCGTTAGTTTGGTTGGTTCGTCGCTTGAAAGGAAGTAAGAATGATGAAGTGCCAGAAAGTTCGGATATGAAACCAGTTCCTGGTTTTGTAAATGCCATTTTACGTGCATTCAATTCTTTTGAAATGAACTTTCGTTATTTGAATAAGTTTGCTGGTGTAACAGCAGTTTCGGAAGGAAAAATAAAGTAAATTTAGACACAAATTTGCACGAATTACACGAATTTATTTTTTGAGAATAGGATTTATGAGGTATTTTGTATCTTGTAAATCCTATTTTAGTTTTAATATTCTATAGGTGCAACCTATAGTTATTCATATTCAACCTTTTCAAGGTTGGTCGCAATAGTTAATATTTCATAATTAATACTTGAAAACGATGCTTTTTAGAATAGAAAATTTTGGGCCGATTAAGTCTTTTGAGATGGATTTGTCGAAGGATATGCACTTGTTGTATGGGAAAAATAGTGTTGGAAAATCGTATGCTGTTGGGATTTTGTATTTGTTTTTGAAGCATTTTGGAGAGTTTGAGGTGAAAAATCCTTTCAATTTCATTAGTAAAAACTTTAAAAACTATGAGGAAATTCTTGCGACAAAAAAAAAGAAAAATGTTTTTGAAATTTCTCATTTAATTGAAACAGATTTTAATATAATATTCAAAAATAGTAAGTTTTATAAAAAATTTATTGAAGCGATTAACAATACTATTGACTTGAAAAATTTAGATGAAGGCTTTATCTTGGTTGATACTGACTTTTGTAAATTACAAATTACTTATTCAAAAACGAAATCTAATGTAAAATGTAAAATCCATGATAAATATTTTTTAATTACAGATGATATTAAAATTTCTGAAAAGATTGAAGAAAGAGAGTTTAGAATTGAAAATAGAAAAGGGGAAATAATTTACGAAGCCTTTGATTCTTATTATGCTTTTGAACTTGGTGATTTTTATGTAGTTCTATTGAAGAATTTTTTGGAAAATTCTATTCGTCATTTTTCTAATACGTATTTTTTACCTGCTTCACGTTCAGGACTTTATCCAATGTGGAGTTCTATGGGAAGTATATTTGCTTGGATTGCAAAACATAGATTTGGAATGAATAAATCTATTGAAATTCCACCATTATCTGAAGCTATTTCAGATTATTTTCTCAATATTTCTAATTCTGAATATGGTAATTATGAAAAATATGCTAAAGATATTGAAAGAAAAGTTTTGAATGGAGAAGTTATTTTAGATAAAGTAAATTCTAAAATCTTTTATAAATCGTTTGATATAAAAGAGAATTTAGAATTACCTTACTCGGGTTCAATGATTTCAGAATTATCTCCTCTTGTTACATATCTAAAAAATATAATCAATTCCAGAGCAAAAAGAATTATGAATGATGAAGAGGAAGCATTGATAAATGACGATAATAAATTTTTCATTGAAGAATTTAACTTTCTAAACAAAAAAAACATCCTAATCATAGAAGAACCTGAAGCACATTTACATCCAGAAGCACAAGTTGAATTGATGAAAATATTTGCGGATATGGTTCAGAATAGTAATATCAAATTGATTTTGACTTCGCATAGTGATTATATGTTTGCGGAGCTAAGCAATCTTATTTTAGGAAAAAAGATT
>JBGCFH010000313.1:0-5709 GCA_045106825.1 Saprospiraceae bacterium
GGTTTTTCAGATGGCGAAACCTTAGCTTATCAATTAGTTGATAATAATGCAGACGGAACGCCAGACGAAATTTTGATTTCTACGGATTTAAAAGCCAACGAAACAAAAGAAATTACCATAACTTTTGCAGACGAAAACGCTAATCCAAACTTCAAAAAAAGAACACAAGCCGAAATCTCTCATAAAGTCGGTGGCGAATGGAAAGGTCAAGAATATATCGGTGGAACATTTGAAAATGTTGCCGCTTTCACAGCTTCCGAACAACATTCCGACCATTCTTACTTTATTCGTTACGAAGGACCAGGTTGGGAATCTGACAAAGTTGGCTATCGTTTTTATTTAGATTGGAGAAATGCCGTTGACATTTTTGGTAAAAAAACAAGTGATATGGTTTTGCAAGATGTTGGTCAAGATGGCTTTGACGCTTATCACGAACCTGCTGCTTGGGGAATGGATATTCTGAAAGTTGGTAAATCATTAGGATTAGGTGCAATTGGTTTTTGGAACGAAAATCAAGCGATTCGTGTAGAAAAAACAAGCGGTTTGCAATGTGATATTCTTCAAAATGGTGTTTTACAATCAAAAATTAGAACCGTTTATTCGGATTGGGAAATCAACGATATTAAAACAACATTGACTTCTGATTTGACTATTCAAGCAGGAAGTCGGTTAACTCGTGAAGATATTGTGTTAAGCGAAAATTTGCCAAATATCTGTACTGGAATTGTGAAGCACGAAGGCACAGAAGTATTCACACAAAAACCAGAAAATGATAACAGTTGGGGTTATATCGCAACTTTCGGAAAACAATCTTTGGCTGAAGATAATTTAGGAATGGTTGTTTTCATAAAAGGTAGTCAATTTGTTGATTTTCAAGAAGATGAATACAGTCATATTGTTGTTTTAAAACCGACTGACGACAAAAAAGTAAGCTATTATTTTGCGGCAACTTGGGAACAAGAAACTGACGGAATCAAAGACTTAGCAGCATTCAAAATTTACTTGGAAAATACAGTTGCTATTTTGAATAATTAATACTATTTCACTAACAGGAATTACGGTTGAATCCTCCTTCTCCGATATTATTAGCGTAAACGATGGGAAGGAAAAGTTTATACTGATTTTATCGGGAAGGATGGGTTCAACTCCTTGAATTGTAAAAATGAATACTAAAATTAAACCGTTTTTAAACGATAATTTCCTTTTGGAAAATACAACTGCAGAACGTTTATATCATGATTACGCCAAAAAGCAACCGATTATTGATTACCATAATCATTTGCCTCCAAACGAAATCGCACATAATAAACAATTCCTCAATATCACCGAAGTTTGGCTTTATGGTGATCATTACAAATGGCGTGCAATGCGAACTTTGGGCATTGACGAACGCTACATCACTGGTGATGCTTCGGACAAAGAAAAATTCTTGAAATGGGCAGAAACTGTGCCTTACACACTCCGTAATCCGTTGTATCATTGGACGCATTTGGAGCTAAAACGCTACTTTGGGATTAATGAATTATTGTCACCAAAAACTGCTGAAAAAATCTACGACCAATGTACAGAGTTGTTGCAATCACCTGAATACACAACACAAGGATTGTTGCAAAAAATGAACGTTGATACGGTTTGTTCGACTGATGATCCGATTGATAGTTTAGAGTTTCATCAAGCACATTTACAAAATAGTAGTTCGATTAAAATGTTTCCTGCTTTTCGACCTGACAAAGCGATTTTGATTGGTAACGATGGCTTTTTGGCTTATATCAATAAATTGGCGAAAGCTGCGAATACCACAATTTCGACTTTCAAAGACTTAGTCACTGCGTTACAAAATCGGGTTAATTATTTCCATGAAAATGGTTGTCGTGTGTCTGATCATGGTTTGAATAAGGTTTTTACACGCAAGGTCACCGAACAGGAATTAGCAACTATTTTTAATAAAAAAATAAACGACGAAACACTTTCTCAGACAGAAATGCAAAAATTCATGTCGGGATTGATGCACGAACTCGGCAAAATGTACGCTGAAAAAGGTTGGGTAATGCAGCTACATTTAGGTGCTTTACGCAATAATAACAGCCGTTTATTAAGCATTTTGGGACCAGATACTGGTTTTGATAGCATTGGCGATTATCCGCAAGCGAGTGATTTATCTGCCTTTTTGAATGGTTTGGACACGATTGATAAGTTACCAAAAACTATCGTTTACAACCTCAATCCGAGCGATAACGAAATCATGGCTACAATGATTGGCAACTTCAATGATGGCAGCACAAAAGGGAAAATGCAGTTTGGGTCAGCTTGGTGGTTTTTAGACCAAAAAGATGGAATGGAAAAGCAAATAAATGCTTTGTCAAATATGGGATTGTTGAGTTGTTTTGTCGGAATGTTGACTGATAGCCGCAGTTTCTTATCCTTTCCTCGTCATGAATATTTTAGACGATTATTGTGCAATATTATCGGTCGTGATGTGCATAATGGTGAATTGCCAAATGACATAGAATGGTTGGGAAGTATCGTGGAAGATATTTGCTATAAAAACGCTAAAAATTACTTCAATTTTTAATAAAGTCTAATATAACTAACTGATTTTCAATACATAAACCTGACAGGTTTTGAAAACCTGTCAGGTTTGAAATCAAATTTTCAAACAAAAAATAAAAACCAACGATATTATGAAAAAAGTAGTCACTTTCGGTGAAATCATGTTACGCTTAACACCTCCAGGTTGGAAGCGATTTTCACAAGCAAATTCTTTTGATGTCGTCTATGGTGGCGGTGAAAGCAATGTTGCCGTTTCATTGGCGAACTATGGTATTCCAGTTGATTTCGTTACTCGTTTACCAAAAAATGATATTGGTGAGTGTGCTTTGATGGAAATGCGAAAACGCAATGTTGGCACTTCTCACGTCGTCAGAGGTGGCGAACGTTTAGGAATTTACTTTTTAGAAATCGGTGCAGTGAGTCGTGGAAGTAAAGTCGTTTATGATAGAGCTTATTCTTCTATGTCAACGATTGAAGCTGGTATGATTGACTGGGAAGAGGTCTTCAAAGATGCCGATTGGTTTCACTGGACAGGTATTACGCCTGCTTTGTCGCAAGGTGCTGCGGATGCTTGTTTGGAAGCAATTCAAGTCGCCAATAGAATGGGCGTTACGGTTTCTACGGATTTAAATTATCGTAAGAAATTATGGAAATACGGTAAAGAACCTAATGAAGTTATGCCTGCTTTAGTTGCTGGTTGTGATATTATTTTAGGAAACGAAGAAGATGCTGAAAAGCATTTTGGTTTACATCCTGAAGGGCTTGATGTAACGGCTGGTCACGATGTCGATGGCAAATCTTACCTATCTGTTTTGAAGCAATTAATGGAAATGTTTCCTCGTGCAAAGAAAGTAATTACAACACTTCGAGGCTCAATTAGTGCTTCTCATAATACTTGGTCAGGCGTATTATATGATGGCGAAAAGTTATATGAAGCTCCAACGTATCAAATCACACACATTGTAGATAGAGTTGGTGGCGGCGATAGCTTTATGGGTGGATTGATTTATGGATTATTGACTTATCCAGATAATGATCAAAACGCCTTAAACTTTGCAGTTGCAGCGTCTTGTTTGAAACATACAATTTATGGTGATGCCAACTTAGCTACTATTGATGAGGTAGAAAAACTAATGTCTGGTGACGCAAGTGGACGTGTTGCCCGATAATTGAAAAGGTTGTTTCAAAACAAGAATCTACCTTTCGAGACAACCTCTTCAAAAATGTTAACAAATATTAGTTTCAACATAATGATATTTTATAATTTGGTTTGGGTTGGTTAAGAAAAGGTATCTGTGATTAATAGCAGATACCTTTCACCTTTTCATTCTTTTTCGGTATTAAAACGATAGTACGTTCGAATGATTAAAACACGAATAAAACAAGTTAATTATATGATTATCAATGATTTACAATTCGTTTATTCGTAATAAAAAAGTATTTTTAATGGCAAAATTTACAAAATTACAAGTTTTACAAACGGCTGCTGAACAAGGCATGGTACCGTTATTTTATAATCCTGATGTAGAATTAGGAAAAAAGGTACTAACTGCCTGTTATAACGGTGGTTGTCGCATTTTAGAATTTACAAATCGTGGTGATTTTGCTCACGAAGTTTTTGCAGCATTGACGAAGTTTTGTGCAACAGAATTGCCCGAAATGGTTTTGGGTGTCGGTTCTGTTTGTGATGCAGGAACAGCCGCTTTGTATATGCAATTAGGTGCAAATTTCATCGTTACGCCTTCGCTTCGTGAAGATGTTGTCAAGGTTTGTAATCGCAGAAAAGTACCTTGTATGCCAGGTTGTGGCTCATTGACTGAAATCGGAAAAGCCGAAGAATTAGGCTGCGATATTGTCAAAGTTTTCCCCGGTTCTGTCTATGGTGCTGGTTTCGTAAAAGCCGTAAAAGGCCCACAACCTTGGACTACAATTATGCCGACAGGTGGCGTTGCTCCGACTGAAGAAAATCTAACAAAATGGTTTGATGCTGGTGTGACTTGTGTCGGTATGGGTTCTAAAATGATTTCAAAAGATATTTTGAATAATGGCAATTTTGAGGTTTTAGAAAAAAGAATCAGTGAGGCTTTAGTATTGATACAGCGATTAAAAGACAAATAAGAATTAAAAAATTGGTTCTTAAAAGAGTTTAGCGAAAAACGGTTTATTAAATCTAACGCTTCTGCTAAAATCTTCTGAGTATCTAAAAATTAACCAACCAAATGAAAAATCGAATTATATTACTACTGTTTTCACTATTCTTCTTTTTGGGTTGTAGTGAAATCAACGAAACAACTTCGCTCAAATTAGCTCATAGTTTAGACATTACACATCCTGTTCATTTAGGTATGGAATATATGGCAGAACGTGTTGCCGAAAAGTCTAACGGACAATTAATACTCGAAATTTATCCTTCTCAACAATTAGGAACAGAACGCCAATGTTTAGAATTATTACAAATCGGAAGCCTTGCTATTACTAAGGTTTCGGCGGCTGTTATGGAAAATTTCGCACCGAATATTCAAGTATTTAGTTTGCCGTATGTTTTCAGAGATAGAGCTCATATTTACAAGACATTGGACGGAAAAGTCGGAAAAGATTTATTGGTACAAAGTGAAGAATATTGGCTTCGAGGTCTGACGTATTTCGATGCTGGTCAACGCTCGTTTTACTCCAAAGAACCAATCCGCACACCCGAAGATTTGAAGGGCAAAAAAATCAGAGTGCAAGAATCTGTTACTGCAATGAACTTAGTCCGTTCATTAGGTGGAGCTCCGACACCGATTTCTTGGGGCGAATTATACACCGCTTTACAACAAGGCGTTGTAGATGGTGCGGAAAACAATCTACCGAGTTTTTACACCTCTCGTCACTACGAAGTTTGTAAATATTACACCATAAACGAACATACCGCAGTTCCAGATATTTTGGTTATCGGAACAGTCGCTTGGAATAGCTTAACCAAACAAGAGCAAAAATGGCTACAAGAAGCCGCAGACGAAGCCAAATTTCATCAAAGAAAATTGTGGAAAAAAGCCGAAGACGAAGCATTAGCAGCCGTAAAAGAAGCTGGTGTCGAAATCATCACGCCTGACAAATCACAATTTGCTGAAAAAACCAAAGCGATGTTTGAAGAATACAAAAAACAACCAGAAAAATACA